>NZ_RZSV01000214.1:0-9382 GCF_004023205.1 Mesorhizobium sp. M1A.F.Ca.IN.020.03.2.1
CTGCAGATCGACGCGCATATCGACTGGCGCGACGAGGTCGATGGCGAACGCTACGGCTATTCGAGCCCGATGCGCCGGGCGAGCGAGATGCCGCATATCGCCGGCCTCGTGCAAGTCGGCCTGCGCAGCGTCGGCAGCGCACGCCTGGCTGAAATCGAAGCGGCGCGACGCTATGGCAGCCGCTTTGTGACTGCCCGCGAGCTTCATGCCCAGGGCGTCGACGCAGCTCTCAGGCACATTCCGGACGGCGCGCGCGTCGTCGTGAGCTTCGACTGCGACGGCCTCGATCCCAGCATCATGCCGGGCGTGGCGGCGCGCACGCCAGGCGGCCTCACCTACACCCAGGCGATCGACCTGATCGCCGGCCTCGGCAAGCGGGCCAGGATCGCAGGATTTGATCTGGTCGAATTCTATCCGCCTGCCGACCTTGACGGCCTGTCGGCGCTGACTGCAGCCCGGCTTCTCGTCAATGTCATCGGCACTGTCGTCCGGCAGGTTTAACTCAGATGGCCTGATGCCCCGACGAGATTCCCCGTTATGGCCGACCGATGTCGCTTCGAGCTCATGCCGGACCACCCTACCCGGTGGGACTGCGCTGCCGGCATCAGCGTTGACGCCACATCCGCGTTTATCTTTGCCAGAAGGGCAGCTTTCCGATCTCTTCCTCGGCCTGCTGTTTCGTCAGTCCGATATCGTCGATCAGATGCGGGTTGGCCTCTGATATCCGCTTCAGATCCCAGCGAAACCGTATCTGCTCGCGCCGGGCCGCGATCATGCCTCGCAGGGTCTGCAGGCTGTAGCGCCGGCGCGATGCCTGCCCGACCAGCGTTGCCAGCTGCGGGATCGATGCAAACGTGTCGTTCATGGCAACCTCCTATGGTTTGCGGCCCCATGCTTTTCGAGTTGGGGCCTTCCACCTGAATGAGGTTGGATTCTGCAGGATGCGGGCTGCGCCGTAATTAAGCGCATCCAAATAGTTCTCAAATCTTCCAAATCGGCCTGAGCGGTTCATCGGACATGACGAACTGCTCTACCCGTCTCACACTTTTCCTGGAATTGCTCTATAGATGCGCCGCATGCAGGGATCGCGCTTTGCCTTCGGCCCGTACGTGCTTGATTCAGCTGCGGGAACGTTGCTTCGGAACGATGTCCCCGTGGCCGCCGGCTATCGGGGGCTGAAGCTGCTTGCCGCGCTCGTGGAACGTCCCGGCGAAATCCTGGCCAAGGCCGAGCTGATGGACGCGGCATGGCCGGGCACGGCCGTCGAGGAAGGCAACCTCACCGTCCAGATCGCGCAGCTCAGAAAGCTGCTCGGCCCCGCCGCCGACGGCGGTGAATGGATCGCTACGGTGCCGCGCGTCGGCTATCGCTTCACGGGGGTCATCGAACAGCTTGGCGAGACGACACGAAAACCTTTGCCACTGCCCGGCAAGCCTTCGATAGCCGTGCTGCCCTTCGTCAATTTCGGCAATGATCCCGAGCAGGAATCCTTCGCGGACGGGTTGACCGAAGACCTGATCACTGACCTGTCCAGGAACGCGGGACTGTTCGTCATCGCGCGCAACTCGGTCTTCGTCTACAAGGGAAAGCCGATGGATGTGCGCGCGATCGCCGAGGACCTTGGCGTGCGCTACCTGCTTGAGGGGAGCGCAAGGCGCGCCGCGGGGCGTGTACGTATCAACGCGCAGCTTGTCGACGCGGTGAGCGGTGAACATCTGTGGGCGGAACGCTTCGATCGCAGTCTGGAAGATATTTTTGCGGTCCAGGACGAGGTAACGGCCAAGATCGTGGAGGCGCTGCTCGGCCGGCTGCGCACGCAGCCGCCGCGCAATCGGCCCAAGAATCTCGAGGCCTACGATTTGTGCGTGCGGGCGCGAAAACTGATCGACGACTCGCCTCAGACGGCGCGGGAGGCGCATCTGATGCTGACGCGCGCGGTCTCGCTCGATCCGGAATATGCTGAGGCCTATCGCTGGCTCGCCATGAACCATTGGATGGGATGGGTGCATTGGGGCGAGCCCGTCGACCCCAACCGGAGCATTGCCTTGGAGCTGGCCCGCAAAGCCGTGACGATCGACCCCAACGACGCCGGCTGCCGCTGGGTGCTTGCCAACCTGCTTGCCTATGAGCATCGCTTCAGCGAGGCGGATGCCGAATTCGCCAGAGCGTTCGAGCTCGATCCGAACGAGGCCGACGCCTGGGCGACATTGTCCGATATTGAGGTCCTTGCCGGGCGGATCGAGGAAGGCCTTGAGCACATTCGCAAGGCGTTCCGGCTGAACCCGTTTCCGCCGAGTTGGTACTATCTCACGCTCGGCGCCGCGCAATATGCGGCCCGCGACTATGAAGCCGCCATCGAGACGCTGCGCCGGGACGAGACCTATCGGACCAGCTCACGCCGTTTCCTGGCGGCAAGCCTTGCGCAGCTCGGCCGGTTCGAAGAGGCGCGCGCGGAGGTCGAGATGTTCCTTATCGCCAACCCGCATTTCACGACCAGCCACTGGGTCTGGACCGAGCCGTTCCGCGACGACGCGATGCTCGAGCATTTCGTTGACGGGTTCCGCAAGGCCGGGCTTCCGGACTGACGGCCAGAAAGGAATGGCGCGACCTATTCTTCGAAGCGGCTCGTCGCCTCGCGATCGCGCTCGTATCGCTTGCTGACTGGAAACGGCGGCAGCCACGACTCGCGACGGATGATCCAGCTTTCGTAGGTCGGGGCTAGCTGGTCTGGGGCGTCCAGGGTCCCGAGATGCACTTCGATCTCGTCCGCGGTGCGTGCGAAAACGGACGAACCGCAGCGCGGACAGAAAAACCGCCCGGCATAGTCGCGCGTCTCACCGTCGATCGTAACCGCGTCCTGAGGGAATACCGCCGAAGCATAAAAGAGCGCGCCATGATGTTTGCGGCAATCGAGACAATGGCAGATGCAGACCCTGTATGGGCGGCCCGACGCCACAAGTCGGACATTGCGACACAGGCAGCCGCCGGTGAATCGGTCCATGTTGCGTCTCCTTCAAAGCCGTGCGGTGGAACGTTAGCAGCGAACTCGCCCAGGCGTCCAAGGCTGAGACGTCTCGCTTGCGTGGCTCTCAAAAGCCGGATTCCATAGAGATCGATTTGATCCGTGGCTTGCCGTCTTAGAAAAACCCATCGAGAAAAGCCGCCGTCCCATGCGAGAGGCTGACGATCTTGTTCGTCGCCTGGCGATAGAATTTGAAGTTGAGCTCGGTCTCAGGCCTGCCATCGCTCCAGTCCTTGAACCGCTTGAGCTCGTCCCGACCCAATCGCCGCGTTGCCAATGCGGTGCGGCGGATGGCAACACTGACGCGCGGCGTCTGCCGTTCGCGCCGGATCTTTTGGGAATGGCCTCGGATGACGTGACAACGCCCCGTGCGACCAGCCCCTGTCCGGCTTCGTTTTCGCTGGCGAACACAAAGATCGTGTCGCCTTCGGCGATAGCCGCCATACATGGTTTTCTGCGCCGCGAATGAGAATGTCTCGGCCAGCGGATCCTTGACCTAGGCCTTGATCGCGAACGCCATGCCTTACGCATCCCGGCTGATGGTGATCCGGTAGGTCAGCCTGCGCTTGGCGCCTGGCGGGATCAGCATCACGCCCGGCTTGTCGGCGAATTCGCCGTCGAAATCGACCGGGCTTGCAACGCCATGCCAGGGCTCGATGCAGAGGAACGGCGCGCCGCCGGGCTTGGACCAGATGCCCAATTCGTTGAATCCCTGCCACGACATTTCGATCGCCGGCCCCCGCCCGGCGGCATAGCGCACGCTGGTGCTGGCGGGCCGGTCCAGAATGACGGCGTCGTCATCGAACAGCCGCTCGGAGAGGGCAAGCGTCTTGCCCTCGACGGGCGTTGGCTGCGGCGTCGGCAGCATCAGCCCGTCCTTCAGGCGTCGTATCGGCGCAGGTTCATCGTCGGCAAAGGTCAGCCGGTAGGCTTCCTTGGGCAATTCCGGCAGCAAAGGGCAGTTGAAGGCCGGATGGGCGCCGACCGAGGCCGGCAGCACCTCGTCGCCTGTGTTGGCGACCTCGAAGGTCACGCCAAGCTGGCGGGGGCCGAGGCTGTAGCTTATGGCCAGCCGAAAGGCGAATGGGTAGCGGGTGCGGGTCTCGGTGTCATCGGTCAGGACCAGCGTGCAAGAGGAAGGCCCCTGCTCCGCCCAGGCAAAGCGCCTGTCGCGGGCGAAGCCATGCTGCGTCATTGGATAGGCTTTGCCGCGATGGCGCAACTGGTCGCCTTTCAGCCGGCCGACTATCGGAAACAGCACCGGCGAATGACGCCGCCATTCAGGCCCCGCCTGCCACAGAAGTTCCGCGCCTTCGGCATCGCGCAAGGAGACCAGCTCCGCCCCCTGCCCGACAACCGTCGCCGAGATGCCGTCACCGTCAAGCGTCAGCTGGTCCATGCGTCCTCGCGACTGGCTGGTCGGGCCGGCAGGCTAGCAAAAGGCCTCGCCTGAACTCAAGGGCAGCAGGCAGTGCGGCATCCCCTCAAGCAGCCGCCGCAAACGACCGACAGCGTTGCCACGCCAGACACGATGCCAAAAGACAAACCGTGGCCAGCGGTTTACCCGTCGGCCACGGTTCGAAGCTGTTGCCTGCTACGGTCCGGACTATTCGCGTTCGCCGGTGAAATTCAGCAACAGCTGGAAGATGTTGATGAAGTTCAGATACAGCGAGAAGGCGCCGAAGACGGCGAGCTTCTGTTGCGATTCCGCGTCGAAATTCTCGGCATACTGCTCCTTGATCGTCTGCGTGTCCCAGGCGGTCAGGCCGATGAAGACCGCAATGCCGATCACGGAGATGGCGAACTGCAGCGCGGTCGAGCCGAGGAACAGGTTGACGAGGCTCGCGATCACCACGCCGATCAGGCCCATGATCAGGAAGGACGAGAACTGCGTCAGGTCGCGCTTGGTCGTGTAGCCGTAGAGGCTGGTGGCGCCGAACATGGTGGCGGCGATGAAGAAGGTGCGCGCGATGCTGGTGCCGGTGAACACCAGGAACACGGAAGCCAGCGACAGGCCCATGACCGCGCAGAAGGCCCAGAACATCGCCTGCGCGCTCGCCGCCGACATCGTCTGCATCTTGAAGGAGAAGAACATGACGAAGGCGAGCGGCGCCAGCATCACCACCCATTTCAGCGGCGTGGAGAAGATCGGGACGTAGAGCGCCGGCGTCGAGGCCACAACAAGGGCGACGAGGCCGGTGACGACGAGCCCGAGGCCCATATAGTTGTAGACGCGCAGCATGTGCCGGCGCAGGCCCTCGTCATAGACGGCACCGGCCCGAACGCCGGTGCCCATTCGGTATCCAAGATTAGGGCTGTTCATTTCGTTTCTCCTTGGTTTGGTCGGTTCGATTGGCTGTTTCAATAGAGAGTGCGGGCGAGCTTTTCGGCGGCCCGGTCGAGATCGCCGGCATCGCCTTGTCCGACGACGGCGTAAGCGACCTCGCCGATCTGGAAATAGGCGGACGAAATATCGCCCAAGGGCGCGACGGTGGGCTTCACGACGTCGAACGTGCCTGGCCTGATCGCAAACAGCGACACCAGCCCGAGGTCCTTCGTTTCGAGTGCCATCTCGACGCTCGGCCCGAACCGCGACGGATAGATCTGAACATCGCGGATCCGCCAGTCGTCGGGCAATGACGGCATGACGATCGCGGTCGCGGCGCGGATCTCGTCGGCATTGTAATTTGGCGCTTCGGCCTGGGACGGCATCGTCTCACGCACCAGCGTCGTCCGGTGCGCGCTCACCGCTTCCTCGACATAGGCGGGCGGCTGCGTCGACGCGACCACCTTGCTGACAGCGATCGGCCCGAAGACGCCGTTCGCAAGCCACCCCGCCGCCACCAGCACGGCGGCGGCCGCGGCGCGCCGCAGCACGGAAAAGGCACGGTCCCTGACAAGCACCCTCTCCAGCCGACGCGCCGCGTCGGTCGTCGCCGGGCGCGCCATTGCGCCTGGCCCGGCCAGCGCCACGCGCAACTCGTCGCGCGTTCTGAGATCCGACATCACACGCGCAGCCACTTCGGGACGAGCGGACAGGAACGCCTCGACCTCGATGCGGCGGGCGACGTCGAGCTGATCGTCGACATAGGCGTCGAGATCGGCATCGGTCACCGGATCGACGATGGCGGTCATGATTCACCTCCCACGATCCTCAGGTGATTTTTGCCGCGCGCCGGAGCGCCCTCCTCCATCTCGCGCAGCGCCGCACGAGCGCGGCCGATGCGCGACATCAGGGTTCCGAGCGGGACGCCACTGACGTCGGCGGCCTCCGCGTAGCTCAACCCTTCGATGGCGACGAGATGCAGCGCGGCGCGCTGCTCTTCCGGCAGCGACAGGAAGGCTTCGCGCACCTGCGAAAGGCGCACCGAATGGTCCTGGGACGCCGGCATGTTTTGCTCGGCGAGACGGCCTGCCTGCTCGATGCGCGCTGCCTCGGACCGCCGCGAGCGCATGCGGTCGATGAAAATGTTGTGGAGGATCGCCAGCAGCCAGGCGCGCGGGTTGCCGCTCGAGCGAAAGGTGCCGCGCCGCTCATAGGCGCGCACCAGCGCGTCATGGACCAGATCCTCGGCATCGGCGCTGTCGCGCGTCAGCGCGCGCGCGTAGCGCCGCAGCGATCCCAACTGCCCGACGATATCGAAGCGTGCCATCGACCGTTTCATGCCGTGTTTACGGAGCATGTGGGGATTTTAATCCCTGGCTGCCGTTTCTTTTTGCGATTCCCGCGAGGAGTTGCGCCGGCCTGGGGTGAGCCAGTAACCGAGCGGGCAAACGGAGGAAACCGCTGGCGAAGCGCGGCCGATTTGCGTATCACTCCGCCGCCACTGGAGCCCTATCGATGTTCGAGACCCTGCAGCCCGCGCCCGCCGACAAGATCCTTGCGTTGATCGGCCTTTACCGCGCCGACACGCGCCCCGGCAAAGTCGACCTGGGTGTCGGCGTCTACAAGGATCGTGACGGCAGGACGCCGGTGATGCGGGCCGTGCGCGAGGCCGAGAAGCGGCTGCTCGCGGGCCAGGACACCAAGACCTATCTCGGCCTCGCCGGCGACACCGGCTTCAACGCCGCCATGATCAAGCTTGCCTTCGGCGAGAGGGCCGATCATTCGCACATCCGCGCAGCGCAGGCGCCGGGCGGATCGGGCGCCCTCAGGCTGGTGGCCGAGCTTCTGCAGCGCACGCGGCCGGGCGCGACGGTGTGGCTCTCCGATCCGACCTGGCCGAACCACCTGCCGGTGATGCGCGCCGCCGGCCTACAGGTGCGCGACTATCCTTATTTCGACGCTGTTTCCGGCGCTGTCCGTTTCGACGACATGCTGGCGGCGCTCAAGACCGCCACTAGCGGGGATGTCGTGCTGCTGCATGGCTGCTGCCATAACCCGACCGGCGCCAATCTGGATGCTGCGCAATGGGCGAAGATTGCCGACGTTCTGCTTGAGCGCGGCCTGCTGCCTTTCGTCGACATCGCCTATCAGGGCTTTGGCGAAGGGCTCGACGCCGATGCCGCCGGCCTGCGGCTGCTCGCCGGCAAGGTGCCCGAGATGGTCGTCGCCTCGAGCTGCTCGAAAAATTTCGCCGTCTATCGCGACCGCGTCGGTTCCGCCATGATCATGGCCAAGGACGGCGCACAGGCCGACGTGGCTATGAGCCAGATGCTGGCAGCGGCGCGAGCGCTCTATTCGATGCCGCCGGACCATGGCGCTGCGGCCGTACGCATGGTGCTGGAAGACGCCGATCTGAAGAAGGTCTGGGAGACGGAACTCGAGGAGATGCGGCTGCGCATGCTCAGGCTGCGTGTCGCCTTCGCCGAGGCGTTGCGCCGGCAATCCAACTCCGATCGCTTCGATTTCGTGGCCAGCCATCGCGGCATGTTCTCCCGCCTGGGGCTCACCGAAACGCAGGTTGAGCGGCTGCGCACCGAGCACGCCGTCTATATGGTGGGTGACAGCCGCATCAATGTGGCAGGTCTGCCTGAGGATGGCATGGACGAGCTCGCCAAGGCGATCGTTTCGGTGCTCGACTGAGCGCCGGCGCAACTGTGGACAATCGGCTTTTGCCAGCCGGCGGGATTGGTCGCCCGCCGCGGCGCGCGCTAGGGTTTGTTGCATGAAACCCTCCAAAGACATCTCCCGTCTGATCGAGATCATGGCGGCACTGAGAGCGCCGGAGACCGGCTGCCCCTGGGACATCGAGCAGAACTTTTCCACCATCGCCCCCTACACGATCGAGGAAGCCTATGAAGTGGCGGATGCGATCGCGCGCGGCGACTTCGACGATCTGCGAGAGGAACTGGGCGACCTTCTGCTGCAGGTCGTCTACCACGCGCAGATGGCGCAGGAGATTGGCGAGTTCGCGATCGGCGACGTTGTCGAGGCGATCACCACCAAGATGATCCGCCGTCACCCGCATGTCTTCGGCGACGAGAAGGCGCGCAGCGCCGGCATGGCCAAGGGCATGTGGGAGAAGATCAAGGCGGTGGAGAAGGCCGAGAAGCGCAACGCCCGCATCGCGCGCGGCCTCGACCCGGAAGATCACGGCAAGGGCTATCTCGATAGCGTGCCGGTTGCGCTCCCTGCGCTGACCCGCGCGTTGAAGCTGCAGGAGAAGGCTGCGCGCGTCGGCTTCGACTGGAGCGAGGCAGCACCCATCCTCGACAAGATAGAGGAAGAGATCGGCGAGCTGCGCGAGGCGCTGGTCACGGGCGACGCGGCACCCATCAAGGATGAGTTCGGCGACATGCTGTTTGCCGTCGTCAATCTCGGCCGCCATTTGAGACTTGATGCCGAAGCCGCGCTGAGCGGCACCAACGAGAAGTTCCGCTCGCGCTTCCATTATGTCGAGCGGGAGTTGGAGGCTTCCGGGAGGTCGTTGGAACAGGCGACTTTGGACGAGATGGAAACCCTCTGGCAGCAGGCCAAAAACGCAAGATAAGCAGCGGCCTAGCCGTGGTTCCTGCGGTTCAGCCGGGTCTCGATCTCCTGGCGGGCGCTGTGCGTGGCCGTCAGTGAGATGGTGACGCTGCCGTCCTCATTGTCGCTCCGCGAGACGACATCGCCATTGCGATAGAGCCAGTCGACCTGGCCGAGCTCAGCGGGGCTCAACGTCACCGTCATCGTTTCCAACTCGCCCGACACTCTGGCCTCGATGAGCGCCTTGAGCGCATCGATCCCCTCGCCGGTCGCTGCCGATATCGCGATCGGCGGCGCCTTGCCGCCGGCGCTCTCGGCAAGCAGGCGCTCGCGATTGCCTTCGTCGAGCAGGTCGATCTTGTTCCACACCTCGATCACGCGGCTGGTGTCCGCGGCATCGCCGCCGAGATCGCCAAGGATGCGCTCGACATCCTCGGCCTGCGCTGCCG
>NZ_RZSV01000215.1:0-9368 GCF_004023205.1 Mesorhizobium sp. M1A.F.Ca.IN.020.03.2.1
AGGCTGGATTACGGACAGTTGATCGCGCCGACCGGCTGGCGGGGCGCTTCGGCTATCGCGGTCTTTCGCTTTCTGGTCTATTGCAAGTCTCCCGCCATCCTCCAGCCGTTTCTTGTCGCCGTATCTCCCATGTCAGGCCTGCTCAGCGATCCCTGGTTCTATGCCGCCGCCATTCCGGCGGTCATCCTCGTCGGCCTGTCGAAGGGCGGCTTCGGCGGCGCCGTAGGCTTCGTCGGCGTGCCGCTGATGGCGCTGGCCATCCCGCCGGTGCAGGCGGCGGCCATCCTGCTGCCGATCCTTTGCCTGATGGACATCGTTTCGGTGTGGACATGGTGGGGCGTCTATGATCGCAAGATGCTGGTCGACATGATGCCCGGCGCCGTCATCGGCATCGGCCTCGGCTGGCTGACGGCGGCCCTGGTGACGGAGGAAATGGTGCGGCTGATCGTCGGCGCGGTCGCGCTGGTCTTCGTCTGCGCTGGATCTATCTGCAGTTTCGCCACGGCGCCGACCACGAGGTGGAGCCGAACCGCATCGCTGCGGCGTTCTGGGGCATCGTTGCGGGCTTCACCAGCTTCGTCGCCCATGTCGGCGGCCCGCCCTTCCAGGTCTACGCGCTGCCGATCCGGCTCGACCCGAAGGTGCTGTCAGGGACGGCGGCGATCTTCTTCGCCGCTACCAACGCGCTGAAGCTCATTCCCTATTTCGCGCTTGGCCAGTTCGACAGCGCCAATCTCACCGCATCGTTTGCGCTGATGCCGCTGGCGCCGCTTTCCACCATCGCCGGCGCCTGGCTGGTGCGCCGCATGCGGCCGGAGGTGTTTTATCCGTTCACATACGCGACGGTGGCGGTGGTGGCGCTCAAGCTGCTCTGGGATGGTATTGCGGGCCTGATGTGATGGGCAGGGCGGCGCACCGGCGCCGCCCGCTACAGAAGGATCAAGCGGCGCTCGGCACCAGCTGGCGGCCGCCGCCAAGCGCAAGCGCTGCGCCGGACGCGATCACCAGCACCATGCCGGCGAGGATGCCGATGTCGTGAAGCGTAGGCTTCAGCACCATGTCGGCGATGATCACCAGCATCACCGCGTAGTCGAAACGCGCCCAGCGCATCATGCGCTGGCCGATGGCGAGAACCGCCGGCGTCACGCCTTCCTTGGCGACCATGGCCCCCATCCGCTCGCCGGTCGGCTTGAAAACGAGCATGCCGATCGAGAAGGTCGTGGCGTAGCCGACAAGGCCGATGATGATCCACAGGTCGGAAAAGCCAACCCAGAAGCCGCACATGATCAGGCCGAAAATCAGGGTGAGCATCGACATCGGCGCGAAGAAGCGGCCGCCGAGCTCGCCGCTCGCCCGCATCGCTTGCAGCTTGTCCTGGATGTTGCCGGCGCGCTCGGCGAGCACGCCGAGCAGGAACAGGACGAAGCCGCCGCCGACCCACAGGATGGCCGAGACGACGTGAAGGAATTTGACGATCGAATACCAGTCCATGGTGTGCTCCTGCATTTCTTGATCGGTGACGGCGTCGACTGCGCCAGCCCAGAGGAGCGGGCGTTTAGCGCGGAGCGTGTTTCGAAACGATGTCGCGGCGGCGGGGCCGATGTTTCGGCGCCACCATATGCATCCAGGGCTTGATGGCGCGGGAGGAGTCGGGCCGTCCCGTTCCGGCACAGGAAAAGTCCGTTCGCTTGAAAATTCCGCGCGGCGTTAAGGCTTCATTAAGCTTTACAGGCGTTTACTAGGACCATCCAGTTTGTCTGGATTCTTACCGAGTGGTTGGAGCCACTTTGTTTGACGCCTCCCTGTTAAACTCCTGAGAGCCGCCTTATCCGCGGCTCTTTTTTTGCCCGTTGGCCGCCGGCGGGCAGCGCGCCTCGGCGTTAACCGTTTGTTAAACATGCGCTTGCCTTCATGGGCATCGAAGCGCATTTTCAAGCCTCAGTCGTTTAAGGGTGCAGGCCGTATCGGCAAGGATGCCGAATCGGCTTGCGGCAGTGCAGGGGCGTATCGATGAACGAGCCTTCGAAGGGCAGCGCGAAAACCATAAAGCTCGCGGAACGCCGGGTTTTCTCCCAATCCTTTAAGCCGCTTTACCAGGAGGGCATGGGCCTGGTCGAACAGGCGGCCGAATATCTTGACGGCAAGGGCAGGCTCGAAGCCAAGAAGCTGTCGCGCACGGCGGCGACGCTCTATGCGGCCGAATCGATGCGTCTTACCACGAGGCTGATGCAGGTCGCCTCCTGGCTGCTTTTGCAGCGCGCGGCCAATTCCGGCGAGATGACCCGCGACCAGGTCGCCTCGGAAAAATCCAAGGTGCGGCTCGATACCGCCTCCGCGCATGACGAGGCGCTGGGCTGGAGCGAATTGCCAAAGGACTTCCTGGACCTGGTGAGCCGGTCGCTGCGCCTGCAGGCGCTGGTGAAGCGCATGGACGAGGAGATCTACGGCGGCGCCATGAACGACACGCCGGCCGCCACCCGCCGCGCCAACCCGGTCTCCGATCAGATCAGCTTGCTGAACACGGCCTTCGCCCGCGGCTAACAGGCTGCTCCGCACGCTCTGATGGCCATCTGGCGCCGTTTTTTGCGCGTCCGGTCCTCGCGTACCAAAGCACGCTCCGCACCGGTTCTTGAAAACGCCGCCATATGACTCATCGGACCGAATTCTGAAGCACCCCGCCCTGCACAGGCTGTTTCTGGTTTGTTCACAATTCACTGGCATCGCCATGCGCCGCGGTTAGACTTGGCGCATGGGGGAAGCGATTCGCATCATCGGCATCGATCCGGGCCTGAGGCGCACCGGCTGGGGCATCGTCGAGAGCCTCGGCAATTCGCTGCGCTTCGTCGCCTCCGGCACCGTGCGTTCCGACGACAAGGCGCCGCTCGCAACAAGGCTCTGCCAATTGCATGATGGGCTCGCCGAGGTGCTGCACCAGGCCATGCCGCACGAGGCGGCGATCGAGCAGACCTTCGTCAACAAGGATGCCACAGCGACGCTGAAGCTCGGCCAGGCGCGCGGCATCGCCATGCTGGTGCCGGCGCGCGCCGGGCTGGCGGTCGCGGAATACGCGCCCAACGCGGTCAAGAAGGCGGTGATCGGCGTCGGTCACGGCGAGAAGAAGCAGATCCATATGATGGTGAAAGTGTTGATGCCGAAAGCGGTGTTCGAGACCGACGATGCCGCCGATGCCCTGGCCATCGCCATATGTCATGCGCATCACCGTCAAAGCGTCGCCTACCGAATGGCGGCGCTGGCCGGGTAGTGTTCTTGACTTGTTCTCATTTGCGCACTAAGTAATACCTTCGGAGTATTACCATGCGTGTGACCACCAAAGGGCAAGTCACGATCCCCAAACAAATAAGGGACCACTTGGGCATAGGCCCGGGTTCGGAGGTCCAGTTCGTGGCTACTGACGAGGGCGCCCGGCTTGTCGCCGTCAACGAAAACATTTCGGAGGAGGAAGCTGCCCGCAAATTCAAAGAGGTCCTCGGCAAGATGGAGGGGACGCTGGATTTGGGCGGCATGACGACGGACGAGTACATGGAGTGGTTGAGGGGACCACGTGAAAATCTCGACGTTGATTGACACCAACGTGCTCATTGACGTCTGGGGTCCGGCTGGGCCGCTGACGGAATGGTCTTCGTCCGCGATTATCTCCTGCCGACGCGATGGCGCGTTGGTCATCAACAGCATCGTCTGGTCCGAGCTTGCTCCCCTGGTTGCTTCCGAAGCAATGCTGAGGAAAGCAGCCGAGAGGCTTGAAATGGATCGCGAGTTTTTGCCCTGGGAAGCCGCATTCTTGGCTGGGGTGGCACATTCCCGTTATCGGCGGGCCGGCGGTGTTCGAGAGCGGACCTTGCCGGATTTTTTCATTGGTGCTCATGCTGCCGTTGCTGGTCACCGCCTATTGACGCGCGACGCTCCTCGCTATCGCAGCTATTTCCCCGACCTCGAAATCGTCTCTCCGGAAACGCATCCATGAAGGCCAGGACATGATCGGCAAGCTGAAGGGCACGCTGGATGAGATCGACGAGGATTCCTGCGTCGTGGACGTGCACGGCGTCGGCTATGTCGCCCATTGCTCGGCGCGCACGCTTGCCGCGCTGCCGTCCCCCGGCGAGGCGGTGGTGCTGTTCATCGAGACCTATGTGCGCGAGGACATGATCCGGCTATACGGCTTTCAGACCCCGCTCGAGCGCGAGTGGTTCCGCCTTTTGATGAACAATGTGCAGGGCGTCGGCGCCAAGGTGGCGCTGGCCGTGCTGTCGACGCTGGCGCCGCCCGACCTCGCCAATGCGATCGCGTTGCGCGACATCGCCATGGTGTCGCGCGCACCGGGCGTCGGCAAGAAGGTGGCCGAGCGCATCGTCACCGAATTGCGCACCAAGGCGCCGGCCTATGCGGGCGCCGCCACCGGCACGATCAGCCTCAAGCAGGAGCTTGGCGAAGGCGTGGCGGCAGCACCCATCACCGACGCAGTCTCGGCGCTGGTCAATCTCGGCTATTCGCGCGACATCGCCGCCAATGCGGTGGCCGCGGCCCTAAAGTCGGCTGGCGAAGGGGCGGATGCCTCGAAGCTGATCCGCTTCGGCCTGAAGGAGCTGGCGCGGTGAGGTGGCGCTTGTCCCGGTCCTTGCCGTATGCAAGGAAGACCGCATGAGCCTTTCGCCCCGTCTCATTGCCCCCGACAAGCGTGGCGAGGATGCCGACCAGAGCTTGCGGCCGCAGTCGCTTGACGAGTTCGTCGGCCAGGCTGCGGCGCGTGCCAATCTCAAGGTCTTCGTCGATGCCGCCAAGAGCCGCGGCGAGGCGCTCGACCATGTGCTGTTCGTAGGCCCGCCGGGGCTCGGCAAGACGACGCTGGCGCAGATCATGGCGCGTGAGCTCGGCGTCAATTTCCGCTCGACGTCGGGGCCGGTCATCGCCAAGGCCGGCGACCTTGCGGCGCTGCTCACCAATCTCGAGGAGCGCGACGTGCTCTTCATCGACGAAATCCACCGGCTCAATCCGGCGGTGGAAGAAATCCTCTACCCGGCGATGGAGGATTTCCAGCTTGATCTCATCATCGGCGAGGGGCCGGCGGCGCGTTCGGTCAAAATCGATCTCGCCCGCTTCACGTTGGTTGCGGCGACAACCCGGCTCGGACTTTTGACGAATCCTCTGCGCGACCGTTTCGGCATCCCGGTCAGGCTCAATTTCTACACGGTCGAGGAGCTGGAGCAGATCGTGCGCCGCGGCGCCCGCATCCTCTCGATGCCGCTCGGTGACGACGGCGCGCTGGAGATCGCGCGCCGCGCTCGCGGCACGCCGCGCATTGCCGGACGTCTGTTGCGCCGGGTGCGAGACTTCGCCTCCGTCGCCGGAAACGGCCATGTCGATAAACGCATTGCCGACGAGGCGCTGACCAGGCTGGAAGTCGACGGGCTCGGCCTCGACGCGCTCGACCGCCGGTATCTCTCGATGATCGCCCGCAACTTCGGCGGCGGACCGGTCGGCATCGAGACGATCGCGGCTGGGCTGTCGGAACCGCGCGACGCCATCGAGGACATCATCGAGCCCTATCTGATCCAGCAGGGGTTCATCCAGCGCACGCCGCGCGGCCGCGTGCTGACCGCCAATGCCTGGCGGCATCTCGGCCTTGAAGCACCGAAAGACCTCGCGCAGCAGCAGATCAGCCTGTTCCAGGACGAGTAACGGACATTTGTTCGTCGGACGCGCCTTGAAGGGCTTCCTGCGCGAAATCTCCCCAGCTCCGCCAAGCTGAAGGCACAATTGCAGCCTCTAAGGCAGCTTGACGCATTTCCGGGGGTCGGGGCTGACCGATGATCACCAGACGTGGCTTTCTGCGCCTCATCGGCGGATCGTTCCTGTCCATGGTGTCGTTGAGCGCCTATGCGGTCGGCATTGAGCCGATGCTGCTCGCCCATGTGAAACGCTACTCGCTGACGCCGCCGCACTGGCCCGTGGGCCTCAAGCTGCGCGTCGCAGCACTGGCCGACATTCATGCCTGCCATCCCTGGATGACGTCGGAGCGGATCGCTTCGCTCGTCGAACGGACGAATGCCCTGCAGCCAGACCTGATCGTGCTGCTCGGCGACTATGTCGATGGAATGCGGCTGGTCACGGCCGAAGTGTCTGCACCGGAGTGGGCCGCCGCTTTGTCAGGGCTGAAGGCGCCGCTCGGCGTGCTCTCGATCCTCGGCAATCACGACTGGTGGCACGATCATGCGGCGCAACTGGCCATGGCCGGGCCAACGGCCGCGCGCAAGGCACTGGAGAGAGTCGGCATCCCGGTGCTGGAAAACGACGTGATGCGGCTGGAGAAGGACGGGCAGGGCTTCTGGATCGCTGGACTCGCGGACCAACTGGCAATCCGGTCGAGCAAAGCCCTGGGCCGCCACGGCTTCAAGGGCCTGGACGACCTCGGCGGGACGCTTGCCAAGGTGCAAGGCGACGAGCCGATCATCCTGCTCGCGCATGAGCCGGACATCTTTCCGAAAGTGCCTTGGCGAGTTTCGCTAACGCTTTCGGGCCACACCCATGGTGGGCAGGTGCGGCTGTTCGGCTATTCGCCGGTCGTGCCGTCCGACTTCGGCAACCGCTACGCCTATGGCCATGTCGTCGAGAACGATCGTAACCTGATCGTTTCCGGCGGGCTCGGCTTCAGCATCATGCCGGTCCGGTTCGGCATGCCACCAGAGATCCTGCAGATCGACCTCGGGTAGCTCCGGCATTTTCACGCGGACGGAAAACCGCGCAGGCGCCAAAAGCGCCAGAACCCCCGCCATCAAGGCTTGATCATCGCGCCCAACAGTGCCATCCGGTTCTCGCGCCAAACACCTGCCTGTTCGGGCCTGAATAAGGAAAGCGCGATGGACGATCATGGTGAATCCGCAGCGCTCAGCGCCGGGCTCTCGGGGGCGCTGACGCAATCCGGCCATCGCCTGATGGCCCGCGTCTACTATGCCGACACCGATTTCTCCGGCGTCGTCTACCATGCGCGCTATCTCGAATTCTTCGAACGTGGGCGCTCGGACTATCTCAGGCTCGCCGGCGTCCATCACACCGAGCTTGCCGATGGCAAGCATGGCGAGCGCATCGTCTGGGTGGTGCGGCGCATGGAGATCGACTTCCGTTCGCCGGCCCGCATGGACGACATCCTCACCATCGACACGCGCACCGAGGACATTTCGGGCGCCCGCATCTTCATGGCGCAGCAGTTGAAGCGTGGCGGCGAGGTGCTGGTCGAAGCGAAGGTCGAGGCGGCGATCATCGGGGAGAACGGCCGCCCGCGCAGATTTCCGAAGGAATGGGTCGCGGCCTTTATGCCGAAGGCGAGCGACTGATCACCGCGAACCGGCTTCGGCCGAATCCCTGTCACGCAGGAGTTGCCCGTTCTGGGACAACGACATCCACCAAAACAACCAAAAGCGCGTCGCCCGGACCCGCTTCAGCGCGATGTGCACTGATCGGCCGCGTCCAGCATGGCGCCGGCCGGGTGGGCGCGGCAATGCGCCACGCTTCATCTCCTAACCCATCCTTAACCATAACGGTTCATGAAGGAATTGGTGAAGATTGGCGCAATTCGTGTGCCTTCCTTTCACCAAGGTTTGCCCCGAAAACGCCGCGAAACGGTGCATTCGGGGCTTGTCCCGCGAGCTTCAGGCTTCGCGCGATCGGATCAAAGGGATGCCATGGGCCAGCCGCCAGCGATGCCCGGAAAAATCTTAAGGACGTAGTCATGGAAAACATCGCACTCGCCGACCCGGGCGCGCATTTGTCGATATGGGCCTTGTTCATGCAGGCCGGCTGGGTGGTCAAATTGGTCATGATCGGCTTGCTCTGCGCCTCGATCTGGACCTGGGCGATCATCATCGACAAGCTTGTCGCCTATAGCCGCATGCGGATGGCGCTCAACCGCTTCGAGCAGGTGTTTTGGTCGGGACAGTCGCTCGAGGAGCTCTACCGCACGCTCGCCGACCGCAAGACCACCGGCATGGGCGCGATCTTCGTCGCCGCCATGCGCGAATGGAAGAAGAGCTTCGAGAAGGGCGCCAAATCGGCGCTGGCATTGCAGACCCGCATCGACAAGGCGATGGATCTCGCGCTGACCCGCGAGATGGAAAGGCTGGAGGGTCGGCTCGGCTTCCTCGCCACCACGGGTTCGGCCGCGCCATTCATCGGCTTGTTCGGCACCGTCATCGGCATCATGACCTCCTTCCAGGCGATCGCCGCCTCGAAGAACACCAGCCTGTCGGTCGTGGCGCCCGGCATCGCGGAAGCGCTGCTGGCGACGGCCATCGGCCTGCTCGCGGCCATTCCGGCCGTCATCGCCTACAACAAGCTGTCATCGGATGCGAACAAGCTCGCCGTGCGCATGGAAGGGTTTGCGGATGAGTTCTCCGCCATACTCTCGCGCCAAATCGATGAAAAAGTCGCGCAGAAGGCCTGAGGTACGATCATGGGTATGTCTGCTGCTAGCGCAGGTGGCATAGGGCGAGGCGGACGCGGCCACCGGCGGCGCGGTCGTCATCATGGCCTGATGTCGGAAATAAACGTCACGCCGATGGTCGACGTGATGCTGGTGCTGCTGATCATCTTCATGGTCGCGGCGCCGCTGCTCACCGTCGGCGTTCCGATCGACCTGCCCGACACGAAAGCCAAGGCGATGAATGTCGACACGCAGCCGATCACGGTGTCGATCAACGCGGCCGGCCAGATCTATCTGCAGGAAACCGAGATCCCGATCGAGGAGCTGGTGGCGAAGCTGCAGGCAATCTCGAAGACCGGCTATGACGAGCGCATCTTCATTCGCGGCGACAAGTCGACGGATTATGGCACCGCCATGAAGGTCATGGCCCGCATTTCGGCCGCCGGCTACAAGAACATCGGCCTGGTTTCGCTGCAGGAACAGGATCAGTAAACGCCAAATGCGGACCGGCCTCACCTCATCGGTCATCTTGCATGCGGTGGCGCTGGCCTTCGGGCTGTTCACGCTGTCCTCGCCGCCCGCCATGCCGGCTTCCGACGTGGAGTCCGTCGCGGTCGACATCGTGCCGATGGAAGCGATCGCGCAGACCCTGCAGGGCGACAAGAAAGCGGTCATGCATGACAAGCCGGCGCCGCTGCCGACCAAGCGCCCGGATATCGTCCCCGACGCGCAGAAGGTCGGCGAGAACAGCGTCGACACCGACAAGCCGGCGACGGACGAAGCCAAGCCGAAGCCGGTCGAGAAGACATCCGCGCCGCCCCCGGCGCCGACGCCGACCGAGAAGCCGGCGGTCGAGGACGTGCCGAAGCCGCAGGAAAAGCCGAAGCCGACCCCGGCGACCGAAGTCGCGCCGACGCCGACACCTAAGGAAGAGGTC
>NZ_RZSV01000216.1:0-9323 GCF_004023205.1 Mesorhizobium sp. M1A.F.Ca.IN.020.03.2.1
GTACCGGGGTGACCTGCTCGACGGACTGCCATCCCCCGGCGAAATCGACGAATGGCTTGCGCCGCTTCGGGCGAACTACACCCGCAAGGCGTTGGACCTGGCCGAACGGCTGAGCCTCCTGCCGGAACTCGGTGAACGCGAGGAGCAGGCCTGCGAAAGACTGGCTGAGCGGCTAGTGACGTCCGACCCATGCGCCGAGCAGGCCCACCGCGCCCTGATCCGCGTCTTCCGCCGCCACGGCCGGACCAACGACGCCTTTCGTCAGTTCCTGGCCTGTAAGGAAGCGCTCAAGCGCGAGCTCGGTGTCGAGCCTGAGGAAGCGACGCGGGCGCTGATCGAACGCATCGAGGCGCCAATGGAGCTGAAGGGTTCGATAGCCGACTATGGCCAGCCCGAGGCCGAACTTTCCCGCCTGGAAGCGAAGGCGCCTCGCCCTGTCGTTTCGGTGCCGGAAAAGCCGTCGATCGCGGTCCTGCCGTTCCAGAACATGAGCGGCGACGCCGAGCAGGAATATTTCACTGACGGCGTTGTCGAGGAGATCACGACGGCGCTGTCGCATGTCAGCTGGCTGTTTGTGATCGCGCGGAATTCCGCCTTCGCCTACAAGGGCCAGGCGGTTGACGTCACCCGCGTGGCACGCGAGCTCGGGGTGCGCTATGTGCTGGAGGGCAGTGTCCGCAAGGCCGGCAGCCGGCTTCGGGTGGCAGGTCAGCTTATCGAGGCGTCGGCGGGAGTAAATCTCTGGGCCGACCGCTTCGAAGGCGATGTCTCGGAAGTGTTCGAACTGCAGGACCTCGTTGCCTCCAGTGTCATCGGCGCAATTTCACCCAGACTCGAACAGGCCGAGATGGCGCGCGCCAAGCGCAAGCCCACCGAGAGCCTCGACGCCTATGACCACTATCTGCGCGGCATGGCGAGCCTTTACCGCTGGACGAGAGAAGGGCTGGAGGAGGCGTTGCCACAGTTCTACAGGGCCATCCAGCTCGACCCCGATTTTGCCGCCGCGGAAGGCGCTGCCGCCTGGTGCTATTTCTGGCGCATGGCGAATGGCTGGATGATCGACCGGCAGAAGGAAACAGCCGAGGTATCCAGGCTGGTCGGCGACGTGGCTATCGCCGGCAAGGACGATGCGGTGGCGCTGGCTTTCAGCGGCCTGGCGCTGGGTTATGTCACCGGCGATTACGAGGCCGGATCGGCACTGGCCGACCGCGCGCTCGTGCTCAACCCGAACTGCGCAGCCGCCTGGAGCGCCAGCGGCTGCCTCAAGGCCTGCCATGACGACCCGGACATCGCAATCGAGCACATGTCGCGGGCAAGGCGGCTGAGCCCGCTCGATCCGCTGACCTTCTTTATGCAGACCTTCACTGCCTTCGCTCACTTCGTGGCCGGCCGCTACGACGCCGCCTGGCCGCTCGCCGAGGCGGCGTCGCGCGCGCAGCCCTATTATCTCACCGGCCTGCGTGTGGCGGCCGCCAGCAACGCCATGGCCGGCAGGCTGGATGCCGCGAGCAGGCACATCGCGCGCTCGCTGGAGCTCGACCCGCAACTGAAGCTTTCCAACCTCAAGCATCGGGTGGGGCAGATCAGGCCAGAATATTTCGCCAAATATGTCGAGGCGCTACGGCTGGCCGGCCTGCCGGAATGACATATCTTGCGCAATCTCGTCAGTCTGGTAGCGCCGCGGCCTTGATTTCCAATCCGATGCGAAGCGTCTCACGCAGCAGGAGATCGAGGTCGTCGCGGCGGGTGCGGTGGTTGGTGATCGCGACCCGCAGGCAGTGCTGCCCGTGCACCGTGGTGTCGGACACGGCTGCAATGCCTTCTTCCTGCAGCCTGAGCATGATTTCGGTGTTGAACGCCTTGAGCCGTTCCTCGGAGGCGCCGTCCAGGCGATGGCGGAAGCAGACGATGTTGATGGTGGTCGGCGCCGTCAGCTCGAGCGCCGGCTCGACCCGGATCAGCTCGGTCAGATAGCCGGCCTGGGCGATGTTCTGGTCGATCAGCCGCCCGAATTTCTCGATGCCATGCTCCTTGAGCGACATCCAGATCTTGAGCGCGCGAAAACCGCGCGATGTCTGCAGGCCATAGTCGTGCAGCCATTGCCCTGAGGCGAGGCCACGCGGCGTCGATTCCAGATATTCCGGCGTGACGGCGAAGGCGTTGCGGTGGGCGACGGCGTCGCGAACCAGCGAACAGCCCGCTTCGAAGGGCGCGTGCAGCCATTTGTGCGGGTCGAGCGCGACGGAATGGGCGCGTTCGATGCCGGCGACGAGCGATCTGTTTTCAGGCGCGATGGCGATCAGGGCGCCGATGCAGCCATCGACATGAAACCAGAGGTCTTCCTCTGCCGCCAACACGGCCAGCGCCCGCAAGTCGTCGATCGCGCCCGTGTTGACGGTTCCTGCGGTGCCGATGATGCAAGCCGGCTTGAAACCTGCCGCGCGGTCTTCCGCGATGGCGGTCTTGAGCGCATCGACATCGATGCGCAGATCGGCGTCGGTCGCGACCCGCCGCAGCGCCCGGTTGCCGAGGCCGAGCGCTTCCATGGCCTTGCGGTGGCAGGAATGGACCTGGTCCGAGGCGTAGAAGCGCAACGGTTTTGGGATCGCCCCGACACCCCTTTCGCGCACGTCGACGCCTGCTTTGGCATTGCGCGCCACGGTCAAACCGATGAGGTTGGCCATCGAGCCGCCGCTGACAAGCGTGCCGCTGGCCGAAGCCGGGAAGCCCACCATCTCCTTGCACCAGTCGACCACCTGGCTGTCCATCAGCCCGGCGGCGTGATTGCCGCCGCCGAGGTTCGAGCCCTGGATCGCCGCCAGGAAATCGCCCAGCGCGCCCGTGAAATTGCTTGACCCCATATACCAGGACCAGAAGCGCGGATGGATGTTGCCCATCGGATAGGCCATGACGTTGCGGGCGACATCGCCATAGACCTCGGCTATCGGTGCCGGCGAGCGCGGCAGCGGCGCCGAGAAGAAGGCGCGAACCTCGACCGGCATTTGGCGCCACACCGGACGGTCCCGGACATCCTTGAGATAAGCGACGGCTTCCTCGACGATCCGATGCGACAGGGCCTGCATCTCGGCCCAGTCTGGCGGGTCGAGCGTCTCATCCATCACCGCTGTTTCCTGCATAGTGTCCATTCGCTGCTCCCCCGCCATCATTCCTGGATCGTCGCGCGGCGCCGCCATCCGAGTGGACGGCAGCGCCGCGATTTGTCTTCAGGCGTCGAACTGGCAGCCTGGTGTCGAGCGCGACAGTGCCGTCTCCTCCGCATCCATCTCAGCCTCGATGCCGTCGAAGAGCGGGGTCGACATGTAGCGCTCGCCGGTGTCGGGCAGCATGCACAAGATCACCGAGCCCGCCGGAGCGGTGCCCGCGATCTGGCGCGCGACGGCGAAGGTGGCGCCGCCTGAAATGCCGGTGAAGATGCCTTCCTGCTGCGCCAGGGCCTTGGCCCATTTAATGCCTTCCGGACCGGCGATCGGCACCACATCGTCATAGTAGCGCTTGTCGATCGCCTCCTGCAGCACGTTGGGGATGAAGTCCGGCGTCCAGCCCTGGATTGGATGCGGCTCGAAGGCCGGATGGCTGGCGGACGGCGCACCGCCCTGGCCACGCTCCTGCGCCTTGCCGCTGCCGATAAGCTGCGCGTTCGCCGGTTCGGCAAGCACGATGCGGACATCCGGCCGCTCGCGGCGCAGCACCCGGCCGACGCGGGCCACGGTACCGCCGGTGCCGTAGCCGGTGACCAGCACGTCGAGGCGCGAGCCTGCGAAATCGTTGATGATCTCGCGCGCCGTCGTCGCCTCGTGGATGGCGGCATTGGCTTCCGTCTCGAACTGGCGCGCCAGGAACCAGCCGTTGGCGTCGGCGAGTTCCACCGCCTTCTTGTACATCCCGAAACCCTTCTGGGCGCGCGGCGTCAGCACCACCCTGGCGCCCAGCATGCGCATCAGCTTGCGGCGCTCGATCGAGAAGCTTTCGGCCATCGTCACCACCAGCGGGTAGCCCTTCTGCGCGCAGACCATGGCAAGGCCGATGCCGGTGTTGCCGCTGGTCGCCTCGACGACGGTCTGGCCCGGCTTCAGCTTGCCGCTGCGCTCGCCTTCCTCGATGATGTTGAGCGCCAGCCGGTCCTTCACCGAGGCCGCTGGATTGAAGAACTCGGCCTTCACGTAGATGGTCGCGTGGCCGGGGCCGAGATTGTTGATACGGATGACCGGCGTGTCGCCGACGGTGTCGAGAATGCTGTCGAACAGCCGGCCGCGACCGGCAGTGGTCCTGATTTTCAACTTCTGCAACATGGGCTTTCTCCTCGCGATCTCACGCGCCGGTTACAGACCGGCGGCTTGGGCGGCGCGGTTTCGACACCTTGCCGCGTTAGGTTGCTTGACCTGCCGCGAATGCGGCAACGGCGGCATTCCGGCATGGAATTGGGCTGCCGGATGCTTCCTGTCGTCTTTGGTGATAGAACATGGACCAACTGGTGAGCGTTGGAGAAAGCGTGGGAACATACGTGGAATCCAGCCGATCGAGCCCGAACGACACTGCCGCCGGCCTGTCCTTGCGACTGCTTGGGCAACTGACGATCGCGCGTGGCGGCGAGCCGGTTAAATTGCCTTCTTCGCGCAAGTTGCGCGCGCTGCTGGCCTATCTGGCGCTCGCGCCACATCCCGTCAGCCGCAGCCGGCTTTGCGAGCTTCTGTGGGACGTGCCAAACGATCCGCGCGGCGAGCTTCGCTGGTGCCTGAGCAAGCTTCGCGGCGCGCTTAACCAACCGGGCCGGCAGAGGGTCGAGACCGAGGGCGACACCGTGGCGCTTCGTCTTGCCGATACGAACGTCGATGCCGTCGAAGCCGCCGCAGCGGTCGCCGAAGGGATCGAGACGCTCAGCCTCGGGCGTCTTCGGGCGCTTGCGCAGCTCTTCGCCGGCGATTTCCTTGACGGGCTGGAGCTCGATCGGAGCCCGCATTTCACCAGCTGGCTGACCGCGCAACGCCGCCGTTTCAGCTCGTGCCACGTCGCCGTTCTGGAGCACATCATCGGCCTGCTCCCCCAGGGAGCCGATGAAGCGGGCGCCTATCTGGACAGATGGCTGGAACTCGCGCCCTTCGATGGCCGCGCCCATGTGGCGCTGCTGGAAAACCTTGCGCGGCGGGGACAGATCGGCGCCGGTGAGGAGCATATTGCAACCGCGGCGGAACTCTTCCGCTCCGAGGAGCTGGATGTCGCTCCGTTGCGGGAAGCATGGCACGAGATCAAGGCACGCCATTCCAGCGCAACGCCATGCGCGCGATCCGGACTAGCTCTTCCGGCCCCACAAGCACCGATCGTTGCCGTCGAATCCGAACCCGCATCGGTGCGCCGGGCCTCGTTGGCGGTGATGCCGTTCGCGGAAAGCGCCGTCAATTTCCGTGGCGGGCTTGCCGATGGCTTGACCCACGACATCATAACGCGGCTCGCCAAGCTTCGCGATTTCTTCGTCATTGCCCGCGGATCGGTTTTCGCGCTGGCCGAGAAGGACATCGCGCCGGAGGACGCCGGGCGCCGGCTGAATGTCGACTATGTGGCGACAGGCTCGGTCCGCAGCCTTTCGGGCAGGGTGATCGTCTCGGTCGAGCTCGTCGAGGTCCGCACCGCGAGGATTGTGTGGGCCGAGACCTTCGAGCACAGGCCGGACGAGATCTTCACGGTGATAGACGACATCGGCAACAGCATCGTCTCTTCGATCGCCGCCGAGATCGCGACCGTCGAGCGAAACCGGGCAATGCTTAAGGCGCCGAATTCGCTGAATGCGTGGGAAGCCTATCATCGCGGGCTCTGGCACATGTACCGCTTCACCCGCCAGGAAAACGAACTGGCGCAGCAGTTCTTCAATGACGCCCTGAAGCTCGACCCGACCTTCGCCCGAGCCTATGCAGGCCTCTCCTTCACGCATTGGCAGAATGCCTTTCAGCGTTGGGGCGATCGCGACCGTGAGGCGTCGCTGGCTTTCGCAACTGCCGGTCACAGCCTCCTGGTCGATGACCGCAATCCGGCCGCGCACTGGGCGATGGGCCGCGCCTTGTGGCTGCGCGGCGAGCAGGACGGCTCGCTGCTTGAGCTGGCGAAGGCCGTCGACCTCAGCCCGAACTTCGCGCTCGGCCACTATGCCCTGTCCTTTGTCCATTCGCAGTCGGGCGATCCGCAATCTGCGATCGGCTCCTCCGATCACTCGCGCCATCTCAGCCCCTTTGACCCATTGCTGTTCGGCATGATGGGCGCGCGGGCCATGGCCCATGCACGCTTGGGCGAATACGATGAAGCCGCCGAATGGGCGCTGAAAGCTGCGGCCAGGCCCAACGCGCATGTCATCATCCTGGCGATCGCCGCGCATTGCCTGGCGCTGGCCGGCCGCCAGGACGAGGCACGAAACTTCGCCGCCGCGATCCGCACCACGTGGCCCGACTATCGGGCGGACGATTTCATCGCCACCTTCCGCTTCGACCGGGACGGCGAAGCCCTGTTCCGCAGAGGCGCGAAGCTGATCGGATTGAATTGATTTTCTGGCACATCCAAGGGCGTGTTGCGATTGAGGTCAGGCCGAGCCGAGAATGGCGGGTTCCGAGAACCTGAGCGGAGCGTAGTTGAAGTACACGAGCACCAGGAAACGCGCGTTTGCAGGCCGGCATCACCTGAATATCGACAGGTCTCAGTGCATCAGCGGACCGCTGGCCTTCCGCCACGCATCGATGCCGCCCTGGATGTGGCGGGCGCTCGATATCCCGCGGTCCTGCGCCGCCTGCACGGCCATCGCCGAGCGCTCGCCGAAGGCGCAATAGAACAGGATCTGCTTGGCTGTCGATTTCGCCAGCTCGTGCAGCATGCCGCCGGCGGCGATATTCTCCTGCAGCCGCGCATAGGGCAGATGGATCGCGCCGGGGATGACGCCGTGGCGATCCCGTTCGGATTGCTCGCGCAGATCGATCAGCGCCACGTCGGGCCGACCGACCAGCGCCAGCGCCTGTTCGGCGGTTACTGCCCAGCCGCGGCTGGCGATGTCGTCCTGATGCAGCCCCACCCGCATGTTGGCCGGCACGGCCACATCCATCATCTTCGGATTGGAGAGCTTCAGGTTGTTCATGATGTTCACGTATTCGTCCACCGACTTCACCTGCAGGCGCGGATTGAAGGCCTTTTCCTCGCCGATCGTCGACACGGTTTCGCCCTTGTAGTCGTGTGCCGGAAAGATCAGCGTCTCGTCGGGAAGCTTGAGCAGTCGGCCGAAGATCGATTCGTATTGCTGGCGCGGATCGCCGTTCTGGAAGTCGGTGCGGCCGGTGCCGCGAATGAGCAGCGTGTCGCCGGTGAAGACGCGGTCCGGCAGGACGAAGCTGTAGGAATCGTCGGTGTGGCCGGGCGTATAGACGACGTCCAGCGCCAGCCCCTCGATGGCAAGCTTGTCGCCGTCGGCAAGCCGCATCGACACGACGTCGGCCTTGGTCTGCTCACCCATCACGGTGACGCAATGCGTCCTGTCGCGCAGCGCGCCGAGCCCGGTGATGTGGTCGGCATGAAGATGTGTGTCGACCGCTTTGACCAGTCTGAGGTCGAGCTCGTTGACCAGCTGCAGGTAGCGTTCGACCTTCTCCAGCACCGGATCGATGATCAGCGCCTCGCCGCCGCGGCGGCTGGCGAGGAGATAGGAATAAGTGCCCGAAACGGAATCGAAAAGCTGACGGAAGATCATTTTATCGGCCCCATGCGCGAGCGGCCCACCCCGGCTGCCGACCAAGTCTAGAACAAGCATGAGGTGACCGCCAGCGAACACTTCATGCTTGAACTAAGGCCGAGCTCCTACCGCCTGAGCACCGCGCTCAGCACGTCGCGGATGCCGATCGCGCCGACGAAGCGCGAGCCTTCGTCGAACAGTGCCACCGGTGCCGTCTGCGAGCGGTGCATGGCGAGCATCACCGTCTTCAGCGACGTGCCGGGATTGGCCCAGAACACCTGCGCACCCTCCTCCGGCTGCCTCTCGACCTCGGCGCAGGATACCCACACCGCCGGCTTGCCGTCGCGTTCGGCCGCGGCCACCAGGCCATGCTCGTCGATCTTGAAGCGCGTCGTCTTGCGCCGGTCGAGCCAGACCCAGCCATTCTCCCCCTGCTCGAGATCGCGGCGGTCGCGCATCACGTTCCAGGCGGTGAGCACCGAAAGCGGATTCACATTGGCGATGAAGTCGCGGACATAGTCGTTGGCCGGCCTGAGCACGATGTCTTCCGGCGCGCCGGTCTGGACGATGCGCCCGCCTTCCATGATGGTGATGTGGCTGCCGATCTTCAGCGCCTCCTCGAGGTCGTGGCTGACGAAGATGATGGTCTTCTTCAGCGCCGCCTGGAGCTGCAGGAGCTCGTCCTGCAGCTTGGTGCGGATCAGCGGATCGAGGGCCGAGAACGGCTCGTCCATCAACAGGATCGGCGCCTCGGTGGCGAAGGCGCGGGCGAGGCCGACGCGCTGCTGCATGCCGCCCGACAGTTCATGCGCGTATTTCTTCGACCATTGGTCGAGATGGACCAGCTGGAGCTGCTTCTGTACCCGTGCCTTGCGCTCGGCCTCCGGCACACCGGCGAGCTCCAGACCGAAGCCGACATTCTCCTCGACCGTGCGCCATGGCAGCAGGCCGAACTGTTGGAACACCATCGCCACCTGCTTCTGCCGCAGACGTCTCAGTGTCGGCTCGTCGCAGGTGACGACGTCGACCGTGCGGTCGCCGTCATTGACCAGCACCTGGCCGCGCGACACCACGTTCAACCGGTTGACGGCTCTCAGCAGCGTCGACTTGCCGGAGCCGGAAAGGCCCATCAGCACCGAGATCTCGCCCTCATGCACGGTGAGGTTGGCGCCGGCGCAGCCCAGCACGTTGCCGGTCTTTTCGAGGATTTCGGCGCGGGTTGCGCCCTGGTCGATCAGCGCGAGGGATTTCGCCTGGTCGGCACCGAAGACGATATCGACATTCTTGAAATCGACGGCGACGGTCATTTCTTGCCTCCAACGCCGATGCGGGTCATGCGATCGAGCACGATGGCGAGCACGACGATGGCAAG
This sequence comes from Mesorhizobium sp. M1A.F.Ca.IN.020.03.2.1, assembly GCF_004023205.1. Classification (NCBI taxonomy): domain Bacteria; kingdom Pseudomonadati; phylum Pseudomonadota; class Alphaproteobacteria; order Hyphomicrobiales; family Phyllobacteriaceae; genus Mesorhizobium; species Mesorhizobium sp. M1A.F.Ca.IN.020.03.2.1. Next base: position 9,090 of record NZ_RZSV01000216.1, read on the forward strand.
GCCTGCTTCAAGCCCGAGGTCGATCTTGCGGGAGCCCAGCGCGCGGTTGATTTCGGTGCCGAGACCGCCGGCGCCGATCAGCGCCGCGAACACCACCATCGACAGCGACAGCATGATCGACTGGGTCAGCCCCGCCATGATCGTGGGCAGCGCCGAGGGCAATTCGACCTTCCACAGAAGCTGGTTCTTGGTGGCGCCGAAGGACTCGCCCGCCTCGATGATCGCCTTGGGCAC
>NZ_RZSV01000217.1:0-9304 GCF_004023205.1 Mesorhizobium sp. M1A.F.Ca.IN.020.03.2.1
GGCCGCGGCCGGGCAGGGCGATCCCGATCGTCTGGCCGCGGCCTGGCTGCGATTTCGCCTCCATGGCTGCCGAGGCCGCGAAGAGGGTGGCATGAGCAGCAAGAACCCCGCCATGCCGGATCAGGTGGCCGCCGTCCTCGAGGAAGCCCAGCGCCAGGCCGCCGCCTATGGGATAGAGCCCCGATCCCCTTTGTTTGGCGCGAGTGAAACGTGGCGGCAGCTTCCCGAACAGCCCGACGAGCAGTCGGTGCTGAGCGACTGCGCCTTGGAGCCCGAGACGGATATCGGGAACGGCCGGCGTTTCCTGATCCGCTACGGCTCGCGCGTCCTGCATGTGGCGCGCGTCGGCTGGCATGGTTTCGACGGCACGCGCTGGAAAGAGGACGAGGACGGGTCCGTGGTGCGGCCGCTGGCCCAGAGGACCGCCGAATTGATCTCGGCCGAGGCGGCGCTGCTGAGCGCGACCGAAGATGAAGAGAGGGCCCTGGAGGCCGGCCGGAACGCCCGCCTGGAGCGCAAACGCCTTGGCGCGCCGAAGAAGGACTGGGACGCCGAGAAGCTCGGCCGGCTGATGGAACTGGAAGACATCATCGACGCCGCCAATGAGGCGCAGAAGAGCGCCAATGCGAGGAAATCGTCGCGGCATCGTCACGCCAAAAGCTCGGCCGGTTCCTCGAAGCTGGACAACATGATGAAAGAAGCGCTGCCGCATGTTGCCAGGATGGTGGGCGACCTTAACAAGGATGTCTACGCCTTCAACTGCCGCTCCGGCACGCTGCGTTTCGTGCGGATGGAGCACGAGGAGTCGGATCCGCAGGACCCTGTCTATGAGTGGCAGCCGCGCCTCGACCTCCACAATCCCGTTGATCTGATCTCGAAGAGTGGTGAAGCCGAGTATCGGCCCGGTGCCGCGGCGCCGGTGTTCGACGCTTTTCTGAAAGAGGTGCAGCCCGACCCGGAGATCAGGGGCTTCCTGCAGCGTTTTGCAGGCTATTGCCTTCTCGGCCTCACAGTCGAGCAATGCCTGGTGTTCTTCTACGGCGCAGGCTCGAACGGCAAGTCGACCTTCGTCGACCTGCTCTGCTCGATCTTCGGCGACTTCGCCGTGACGCTGTCGATCGACAGTTTCGCCGGCGATACCAGGCGAGGGGGCAATGAGGCGACGCCGGATCTCGCGCGCCTGCCTGGGGCGCGGCTGGTCGCGGCATCGGAACCCGAAATGGGCGTGAAGCTCAAGGACGCGCTGATCAAGACGCTGACCGGCGGCGAGAAGATCGCGGTGCGGCGGCTGCACCAGGATTTCTTCGAAGTGCTGCCGCAGTTCAAGATCCTGCTTTCAGGCAACCACAAGCCGCGCATCGATGACACTTCCGACGGCATCTGGCGCCGCGTCTATCTCGTACCTTGGGAAGTCCAGATCTCGAAGGACAGGATCGATCGGGACCTGCCCAAGAAGCTGCGCGCCGAAGCCGACGGCGTCTTCGCCTGGCTGGTGCGGGGAACGCTCGACTACCTGAACTATGGGTTGCGACCACCGGAAAGCGTGCTTGCCGCGACCCGCGAATACCGGGAAGAGAGCGATCCGATCGGCGCCTTCCTGCGCAACGCCTGCATCGTGACTGGCAAGGAGGATGACGAGACTTCGCCCGGTGACCTGCACCTCGGCTATGCCAACTGGGCAGCCCGCGAGGGTGCGGCGGAGTTCAAGTCGTCGACCTTCTCGCGCAAGCTTCCCGATTACACGCGGCTGACATGGCGATCGCCTGACGGCGCGATGAAGCGCTTCTGGAAGGCGAAAAGCGGCACGACGATTTACCGGGGCATCAGGGTCAAGGACGAGTTCGTGCGGCCGCCCGGCCGCGATCCAGGCCCTTCGCCGGAGGCATACGGCTTTGAGGGCTGACCCTTTCCCCACTTTGGCGCCAAGGCCGCGAGGGACGGTAGATTGCGAGTTGGGGAAGGGAGCCGGACTGAAAGGGTTTGGGAAAGCAGCAGGTTAGGAAGCAAGGGACGCTGGGGTCGATTTCTCTCGGTTCATCCGTGCGCGGATGAGATCAAACGAAGGACAAAGAGGCATAGCGGGTGTTTCATGTATGGCGCGGATTTCATCGTCCCTTTCGACCCTCCCGTCCCGACATCCCGGCTAGCCTGCTGCTTTTGTTCGCTTTGTTGGCTTTTCGATTTGGGACGAAGAGCAGCGAGTTGGGTCGATAAGAGAAAAATTGGGACGAAGGAGTGAAAGCACATGAAGACGGTGAACATAGAAGAGCTGTTGACCTGGGCCTTCGTCCATGAGCTGCCGAAGGGGGGTGGCGTGGAAGGTCTGGAAAATCCGCATTCGGCCTGGCGCATGTTGCAGGCTTCTTCCTGGGGCAAGATCACCAGCTTTGGCGAGCTTGGCGCGCTGATCGATGGAGGCCGCAAGGACTACGACAATTTCTGGATCGAGCAGGGCGAGCCGCACGAGGATGCGGTGACCGTTGGCCGGGCGGTCGCGGCGCTGGCCGCTTGCGAGGTCGTCATCCCGCAGGGCTGGAATGCCTTGGCGAATTGGCCGGATACGCACGGTTTGGCCGAACTGTACGTTGCGCGCGCAGTTGAGCGCTATCGCGCCCGTTCGCACGAGCAACGCGGCGAAGGCATTGTCAGCCTGGTCGTCGGAACCGCGATCCTCGGGCGGGAGCCTGACTGGGGCGCGGACCCTGCCAGGGTTCGGCTGGCCGAGCGCGGCGGCAAGCCGGCCTGGTTCGTCATGAAGCGCGTTACGGACAATAACGGCCAGACCTACGACATCGAGGTGCATGGCTATGACGAGCGCCTCAAGCGGCCGGCGAAGGGCGCTTACCGAAAGTACGAGTTCTCGACCGATCCGAGCGGCGACATCATGGGACGGCTCGACTACCAGATCTGGGTCGCGGCGCTGCGCTGGCTCGAGGCCGAGCTCGGGCCGCAGCTGATCGCGCATCGGCTAGTGTCCTCTGATCGCACGATGACGCCATGGCTCGAGGAGGACAGACCTGGGGTTTGGTTGGCACACAACGATGCGGATCAACGCGCGAAAAAAACCGCCTCCGTCCGTTGACGCGCGGCAGAAACTTGACATAGACCTGATCACGGTAAGAAAGAACTCGCCCCGGCGCTCCTCGCGACCGGGGTTTTTCATTTTGGGAGTACGAGCGTGAACGGCCTGCTGACGATCAGGTGGGCCGATCTGTCTGGTCTCAAGCGGCTGGACAATGCGCTGGGCCGCTTGAGCGAGATGCAGCGCAGCTTGCTGCTTGCGCGAGCCGTAAATCATGTCGGCGATCGGTTGCGCACCAAGCTGACGCGGACGCTCGCGAACCAGACGGGCCTGCCGTACCGGACGATCCGCAGGGCGATCAAGGTCGAGCGGGCCAACTATGGCGAGCTCGCCTATGCCATGCGCACGCAGGGCGGTGACGTCTCGCTCAAATACTTCAAGCCGCGCGAGACGCGGGCTGGCGTGACCGCTTCGCCCTTCGGCGCGCGGCGGCTGTATGCCGGTGATTTCGCCAAGGCAGGTCGGTTTCCAAATCGCGTCACCGCCAAGGGCTTGGGCGGCCACGTCTACGCGCCGGATCGCTCGTCGACCAGGTGGGGCAGGCCGGTTTCGCTCGTGGATTCAGGCGTCATCATCCCGGCCGAGATGGTCAAGGGCGACACGGCTCAAGAGTTTACAGCCTTCGCCAACCGCGAGCTGCCGCCGAGGGTCATGCACGAGATCAGCTTCATGCTCCCTGGCTTCTTCGACTAACTGGGCAAGACAGCCGTGCCGCCACCCAAGGTATAGGGACCGTACCGCGCCCCTCGACCTCAAACGGGCAGACCCGCCCCTGGATTTCCGCCAGTCGCACCATCGAAAAAGTTGGGTTGTCAGGGTTGTCAGCGGCTCGAAGGAAGTTGTCTGGATGCCGTCTGAAGAAACCGTGATGGCGACGCCCGCCGAGATCGCGGCGCGCGATGGCGTCACGAAGCAGGCCGTCACCAAACTGGTGCGGCGACTGGTCGAGGAGCATGACCTTCCGGTCGAGCGCGACGCTCGCGACCGGATCATGCGGTTTTCGCTGGCGCACTACGATCACTACCGCGGCGAGTTCGCTAGCTCCGAGAAGATTGCGGCCGCTCGCAAGGACGCGCCGTCGGCTCCGTCGGCCAACTCCAGCACGTCGCGCGACGAAGCGCTTCGGCAAGAAGCTTGGCTCAAAGTCGGACGCGAGAAGCTGCGTCGGCAGGAGCATATCGGCCAGCTGGTCCGCGCCGACCGGATGCGTGAAGCCCTGACCGTCTGCGGCCGTGAGATCCAGTCGAGCATCGCCCGTCTGCAGAACAAGGCCGACGACATGGCTTTGGCAGTTTCGCGAGAAGGCGCCCATGGGCTGCGCGTGCTGTTGCGCAGCATCGCTTTCGAGTTGAACACCGAGATTGCCGATCGGCTCGGCGCCATCGTCGAGAAAGCCGCGGAGCATGACGAGGTGCTCGAGGACGAGGAGTTGTGAGCGTCCATTTCGGGCTCGGCCATCCCGGCGCGCTGCGCCTTGCCGGCATGGCGCTTGCGGAGGCGATCAGGCCTCGCCCGCCGGCGCGCTTTCGCGAGTGGCTGCCCGACAACATCGTGCTTGTCGACGGGCCTAAGAAGGGGGAACTCTGGGCGCTCGAAGACGCGCCATATCTAGGTGAGATCGCCGACTGCCTGTCGCTCGAGCATCCCTGCAATCTGGTGACGGTGCGCAAATCGCAACAGACGGGCGTCTCGATCCTCGCCCTTGCCTGGTCGCTCTACATCGCCGACACGGCGCCGGACAACACCATCTACGGCCTGCCGTCGATCGACTTCCTGCAGGACATGAACAGCCAGAAGCTGCAGCCGCTTATCGAGGCCTGGCAGGCGAAGACTGGCAAGCAGGTGATCTTCCCGGCCGTGAGCCGGTCCGGCTCGGGCTCGACCATTTACGAGAAGCGTTTCGCCGGCGGATCGCTGATGCTCGCCAACGCCAACGTGGCGACCGATCTCTCGGGCAAGACGACGCGCTACGGCGTCAAGGACGAGGTCTCCAAGTGGCAGACCCATGTCAGCGGCGACGATCCGGAAACGCTCTTTTTCGGTCGCTTCACCGCCTTCCGGCGCACGAAGGCCTTCAAGATCTTCGAGCTGTCGACGCCGGAGATCGACACCGGCGACGACCTGGGCGACCTGCCCGGGCATTGCCGGATCGACCGTTCCTTCAAGCGCTCCGACCAGCGTTTCTGGAACATTGCCTGCGTTGAATGTGGCGGAGAGTTCGTCCAGGCCCACGAGGGGTTCCATCTCGATCGACTGCATCCGCACAAGAGCTTCTATGTCTGCCCGCATTGCGGGCACATCATCACCGAAACCGAGCGGGTCATCGGCGTCCGCAATGGACGCTACATCGCCACCCTGACCGGTCCTGACCGGCACCCCGGCTTCCACGTCGATGCCTTCATCTCGCTGATGATGAGCTACGAAGCGATCGCCGAGGACATACTCAACCACTCCAAGGCCGGCGGTCTCGGCGACAAGGGGATTTTCAATCTGGTGTACGGCCTTCCCGCAAAGGTGAAGGGCAACGCGCCGGAATACGAGCGGCTGATGGAGCGCCGCGAACCCTTCGCGGAAATGAAGATCCCTGCCGATGGGCTCATTCTCGTCGCCGGCGCCGACGTGCAGCACAATGGCATCTGGACCCTCGTCGTTGCCTTTGGCGAGGACCGGCAATGCTGGGTGCTGGGCGTCCGCTTCTTCGAGGGTGCGACGGACAACGCCGGCGAAGGCGCCTGGACGAAGCTCGGTGAGTTCTTCGCCAAGCCGCTCCACGACGCTTTCGGTAGCTGGCGGCGGATCGAGGCACTGGCCGTGGACGGCGGCGACGGCGGCCGCACCAATCAGGTCCTGGAATGGTGCCGGCGGCGCCCCAATGCCTATGCTGTCAAGGGCGTCGGCGGACGCGGTGTGCCGGCAATCAGCGTCCCGGCCAAGAAGTCGGTCACCAAGCGCGGCAAGCGCAAGCGTTTCGGCAGCGCGATGCTATGGCCGGTCGGCACATGGGGCCTCAAGTCGGAACTGTTCGCCAATCTGCACAAGCCCGGCCTGCGTTCCGGCGAGCCGGCCGATCCGCCGGGCTACGTGCATTTCGGCGACTTCCTGCCGAAGGAATATTTCCTGCAGCTCACGGCGGAGGCCTTCGTCGCCGAGGTCGTGCGCGGCAAGTTCCATGAGGAATGGAAACGCCTGCGGCCGGACAATCACTGCCTCGACGCGCAGGTTTACGCCATGGCGATGGCGGAAATGCTCGGGCTGTCGACCAACAGGGCCGACGACTGGGCGGCCCTGCGCGAGCGGCTGAGACCGGCTTCGAAGCCGGACCTGCTTCACGGCCTGCGCCATGCCCCGAAGCCTGAGACCACGGACCCGACGGAATCGACGACGGACGAGGTCTCGCAAGCCCGTCGCGAGAAATGGAAAAGGCGCGCATGAAGTTGCTGGAGCGGATATTCGGCAGGGAAGGCGCGTCCGCTCCTCGTCCGTCCGCAAATGCCGGGTATCTGCGCGACAGCCGTTCGCGGATCCTGTCAACGCGCGGCACCGCGCTGCGCGATCATCGCGACGAGGTTCGCACCGCGTGGCGCCGCGCGGCCGGCCTTGCCATGGACATCATCCAGAATTCCGGCCGTCTGAGAGGCGCGGTCGACCAGGTCATCGCCGACACCGTCGGAGTCGAGCTCATCCTCAATCCGATGCCGGACCTAGCAAAGCTTGGTTATGACAGGAAGGAGACGGACGATTTCATCAAGCTGTTGAAGGCCGAGTGGAAACGTTGGGCGTGGAACGCGCGCGAATGCGACCTCAAGGGCAAATTCATCGTGCCGCAAAAGGTGGACATCGCTCTGCGCCATGACGTCGTCTTTGGCGAGGCGCTGATGCTGATGGACTATATGTCCGCCGGCGACCGCCGCCGTTATGGCATTACGTCGGGCACCAAGATGTGCCTGACGACGCCTACCGCTTTGGTGCAGGACACCAGTGAGTTCGAGGGGCTGTATCAGGGCGTTATCCACGATCCGAACGGCCGTCCTGTCGCCTACCGTCTCGCCGAGAAAGAAACCGGCATCGTCGTCAAGCGCGACCATCGGGCCTATGACGCGCAAGGGCGCCAGATGGTCGCTCATGTGTTCGACCCGGTGGACGGCAACGACGTGCGTGGCATTTCTCGGCTCGTCGCGGCCTTTCGCGAATACCTGCAATGGGAGACGCTGGTCGACGTGACGATCCAGACCGGCATCCTGCAGACCGTCTTTGCCCAGGTGCTGACCAGCGAAAAGCCGTCGGCGGAGGCCTTCGAGGCTCTTGAAGCGCTCGGCGAAAGTCAGGACGGCAAGGAACTACGCGCCCAGTTCCGCGACTATTTCCTTGCCGTCATGGACAAGGCGGCCGAAAGCGAGATCTCGGTCGGCAGCGATCCGAAAATCTCGCATCTGGCGCCCGGAGAGAAACTCGACCTGATGTCGACGGGCATTCCGGGGCCGCAATTCCTGCCCGTGTCCAACGAGCTGCAGCGCGGCATGGCGCGCGCGATCGGCATCAGCGTTGCCAGCTACACGATGAACTATGAGGGCGCGACCTATTCCTCGACCAGAATGGAAGGGGCGTCCCTGCACCCGGTTGTCACCCGCCGCCGCGATCGCATCGCTTCGCCGATTTGCCAGATCGGCTTCGAGCATCTGGTGGACGAGCTGATCGGCACCGGCCGGCTGCCGTTCAAGGGTGGCTACGAGGCTTTCTCCGCAAACCGGGACAGGGTGCTTTGGGCAATGTGGCAAGGCCCGGCCAAGGCCACTGCCGACGACCAGAAGAGCGCCAAGGCGGCGAGCGAACGGTTGCTCAACGGGACGTCGACGCTTGACATGGAATGCGCGGAGATCGGCGCCGACGCGGAGGAGGTCTTCGAGCGCCGGCTCTACTGGCACAAGCGCTATGTCGAGGCGGGCATGCCGTCGCCGTTCGGTCAGGGGCCGGGCGACGCGAAGGACGACGTCATCCAGGACGAGAAGGCATCGAAGAAAAAGGAAGATGCCTGATGCCGACCCTCGTCACCATCAACGGCGTTGCCGTCGACCAGGATGACCCCTGCGCGCTCTATCAGGCGCTCTATGCGGTCAAGCTGCGCGCGCTCGCCGGCGAGCATGTCGAGGAACTTTCCATCCAGTCCCCGGTGACCCGGGAGCAGCTTCGTTTTTCCGGCGCCGACATCAAGGCGCTCGACGCCGAACTGATGCGCCTCGCGGCTGCCTGCTCGGCAAAGAACGGAAAGCGTTTGCGCTACGCCAAGACCATGCGGTTCATCCGCTAGGAGCCTCCATGACATCGCTGATCCATATCGCCGACCGGGTGCTGAACCGGCCGCTGCTGATCACGCGTGACAAGGCCGAGGTGGTGCTTTCCGTCCTTGCCGGCAGGCTCGGCGTCAATGCGCCCCAGAGTTCGCGATTCGAGGGGGGATCGGTCGTCGAGGACGAGAACGGCGCCCGCCGCGCCGTGCCTTATCGCGTCACCGGCGACGGGGTTGGCATCATCACGGTCACCGGCTCCCTGGTCAACCGCGGCGCCTGGGTCGGTGCCAGCTCCGGTCTGACCTCCTACGAAGGGATCGGCTTCCAGCTGAAGTCGGCAGCGGCCGACCCTGCTGTGAAGTCCGTCATCCTCGACATGCATTCGCCAGGCGGCGAAGCCGTGGGCGCCTTCGAAACGGCAGCCCTCGTGCGCGATCTTGCCGCAAGGAAGCGAACCGTCGCGGTCGTCAACGGCATGGCGGCTTCGGCCATGTACGCCATCGCGTCGGGCGCCAACGAGATCGTCACCACGGAAACCGGCATAGCGGGCTCGATCGGCGTCGTTCTTCTGCACGCCGACTTCAGCCGGCAGCTGGACCGCGACGGCATCACGCCGACCCTCATCCATGCCGGCGCCCACAAGGTCGACGCCAACCCTTTCGAGCCGCTTTCCGACGCCGTCCGCGAGGACCTGCAGGCCGAAGTCGACGCCTTCTACGGCGCCTTCCTCGGCACGGTGGCCAAAGGGCGGGGCTCCAGGCTCACCGCAGCCGCCGCGCGCAAGACGGAAGCACGCACTTTCATTGGCAAGGCTGCGGTCGACGCCGGCATCGCCGACCGGGTCGGTTCGTTCGAAAGCGTACTTGCCGAACTTTCCCGCGCCTCCACGCCGAACGGCGGGCGCTCAACCCCGCAGAAAGGGAGCACATCCATGAGC
>NZ_RZSV01000218.1:0-9158 GCF_004023205.1 Mesorhizobium sp. M1A.F.Ca.IN.020.03.2.1
GACCTCATACTCCTGATCCCCCGACACACGGTCGCGATCGCGCGAATCGCGTTTGCTTTTGTCGTCCGCCATGGTTCTCCTCCTCTCTCCGGACTAAAAGGAAAGACTGACGAGGCGAGAATGTTCCTTCTATCCGCTTTCGGCGCTGCGCAGCAGCATCGACAAGTGCTCTCGATGCATCGGGGCGTCCAATCGCGTCGCCAAGCAGTTGCTGAAGTTTTGTTCACGACATCGTGAATTGGACCTACAGGCAGCGATCCCTTTGGGGTGTAGCCGTCAGGTGGCAACATGAAGCCCGTCGCGTACGCTCGTTGGCTGCGACCGGCTTTTAGCGCTTAAAGTCCTGGTGTCAGCGGCGAAAGGCGGCGCTGCAGACTTGCCCGTGCCCAAACGGGGCCAAAGGCCCGGCCTGCCAGCTATGGTCCCCGACGCCGCAGTCCGGCACCCTGAGAGCTGTCTGCTCGGCTTTTTATTAGCTAAGCCTTAGAAATGTTAATGTCAGTCGCTGCAAAGGGGCACATAATCTATATCTGCCCCGGCCCGTGACGGGGTAAGAGGCCCGGCCTGTTCCGCTCAAGTCGTCCCCCGACTCCCCCGCACGCAGGCCGGGTCGCCCTGTCCTAAGCCGAGCCCAGCGCCGTCTCTCCGATTTCTCTGTCCCGAACGGGAACATCCGGACCGGTAAGCGGTTGGGCCCCCCGCGGCACGGTTCGTTGTCCCAGTTCTATCGAGCCGTCTGATAAGCAAGCAGCGTAGCCCACTCGACCTCCCCTCGCGAGCGGGCTCTTCCATTTGTGGCGGTCTGGATGACCGTAACGGCTGGACGCAGCAAGAACTGATCGAGGGGCGAATGTCTATCACCGACGGCTGTCTTGACTCCCTTCGCCATCAGGTTTTCGGAGAACTTGAGAAGGCGTTTGAGCGACCCGGGCCCGTCTTCGGAGGAATGGCGAGAGGGTCCGCGGCTAGTGAAGCCTGCCCTTGGCAGGTTTGGCCGCCGACCCGCTGAAGATTTCTTTAAGTGCTTCCTCCAGCTCCAGCCCGAGCCGGAGCACGGGCTCAGGAATAGAGATCAGCTGCGTCTTCGCCGAAAACACCGAGCCGGCTTGTGAACCGGTCGGCTTCGACAGCAGTCGCGAAAGGTGTTTTCGCCGGAAGGCGTGAACTTCTTCCAATAGGCTTAAGAATCTCAGGGCGTCCGCCGTCGGCAAGTTTTGGCTCCTCAATCGGGCAATCCGCTCGCGCTGACGCGCAATGTGCCACTCGCCGTGTCGAACGAGCCGCTGCAACATGCTGATATGATCGTGGAGAAGCATCGCGCATAACGTCAGGGTACCGATGTCGTTCCAGAGGCGGCCCGGCAATCGCCCTTAAACACCACGGGTCCCATTTCGGGACACCAAATTCGCCGGGACCGGGCTCGCATACCAAGCCATTGCCGGTTGATCCCGGTAAGCTCGTCGGGCTTGAGGTTGTTGTTGGGGGCCTCGCCCGGCGAGTTGGGAAGTTAGGAAGGGATTGGATCTCGTGAGGCGTCCAGATCGGTCTCGCTCAGAAGCGGAACGGGTCGATCATTACGCCGTTACGACTGATGACGCTTGCTGACGACATTGAGATGGTGCGGGGACACGTTAGTCTAGGCAGACGACACATCGCCCAGCAGCGCGAGCGCGTAGCCGTGTTAGAACGCCTCGAATTGCCTACTGACAAGGCGCTCGAACTGCTCGATCTTTTCGAACGCATGCAGGACCTTCACGAAGTGCATCTGTCCAGGCTGTTGGCAAGAGCGGAGGATAGGAAAGCGGCGAAGATGCCGCCGCACATTTGTTGACCTCTCTGGGTACCACTGAAAGAACCGTTCCGCTCGGAGGTTCCCTCGTTCGGAGATCAGAAACCGCGCAGGACTGTAGCGAGACCGGTATGTGCAACGACTACGAGCAGCATGTCGCTTGGGCAGAGTACTGCCGACTGATGGAGTCGCTGGCTCTAAAGATCCCAATCCATCAGACCGAGCTCGATCTGCCGCAGGCTGACGACATCCGCGTCAACGACCCGGCTCCGATAATGCGCGTTGCCGGCGATGCAATCGAGCTGGCCTCGATGACATTCGGCTTTCCGCCGGCCGGTCCCAAAGGCGGGCCGGTTTTCAATTTCCGCTCCGAGGGCCGACAGTTTGGCAACAGCAAGCGCTGCCTGGTTCCCGCTTCCGCATTCTTCGAATTCACGGGAACGAAATATCCGAAAGCGAGACACCGCTTCACCCTGAACGGCGGGCCGTTCATGGCAATTGCGGGGCTTTGGCGGGAGGCGGCCGGCAACAAGCCGCCCAGCTTCACGATGCTGACGACAGATCCTGGGCCGGACGTCGCACTGTATCACAATCGTCAGGTCGTGATTCTTCAGCCGGAGAACTGGTCCGCCTGGCTCAACCTGACAAGGCCCGAACGTGAGCTGCTGCTGCCGCTTCCAGCCGGGTCGCTCGCGGTCGAGACGGTGAGGCCGGAGAGCTATTAGTTCAGATCGCCCGAGGGTTCGCGGACATGCCCGGGAGCCTCGCGCCTCTTCTCACGCAAGTGCCTGCACTGTTCGAGCGCGACCTTGAATGCCGCGGCAGCGAGATCGCATTTGTGCTTAGATGGGCCGTTGCTCTGGATCACAATTTCGGCCTGTCTGATTGTCAGACCGTGCCTGCCCGCAAACTCGTCTAGGTCGTAGTCTTCCTTCCAACACGACCGCTTCAAACCTTGCATTGTCGCTCCCATGATATCGAAAGGTGACGAGGCAACGCGAGACCGCTGATTAGGTTTCAGATTGGCGAAAAAAGGTGCCCGGCGCGTCTGACCTGTAATCCTTGCCGCTCTACAGGTAGCGTTCCCCTTCGCCGCGGTGCTCGAAACAAAACCAGTGCGACGGCTGTCTCGGGCGAGCAAACCCCCAGCCGGCATCTTTCTCGCAGCCCTGGTGCTCGCAGACATGACCGAGAGGACCTCGCTCGTGTGTCTGGACAGCCTCGCCGGGGCGTGTCGGCTCATCGCTCATTCGCCGGATCCTGTTCGAAATACTCGAGGATGATGATGTAACCGGATTCGACCCAGACCTTCAGGTCGTCGGGGAATTCACGGTTGGTGATTTCACGTTCCGGCTGCCAAATGACATTGACCACACGGCCCCCATTTTCTGCGGCCTCGTTGAGTTTCATGTGCAGCACCTTCGCGTCGTCGGGACAGGTCTCGATCGAATAGCGAGTTGGCATGGCATTCTGCTCTGTGTGACTTGGGAGACATACCTAAAAGATTCCACAGGCGGTCTTGACGATCAAGGAAAATGTTCCTCATTTGTTCCCATGCCAGAGACCTACGGCCCAAAGCGACGGGACTTTCCGCTGTCGAGCCTGAACGACACCATGCGCCTGGTGCGCGTGCGGTGCCGCTGTTGCAAGCGGCAGCACAACTACCATCCGTCGGATCTGATCCAGATCTTCGGCGATGTCGACGTCGACTCGCTCGCCTACCGCATGAAATGCGAGAACGGCGTCGACCACGGTATGCTCGATGTCGAGGCCTTCGTCCCGACCGGCCGCGAAGGCGTCGGCTTGCGCATCCGGCGCCTGGTGGCGATTAAGATCAACCGGTGCCGGTTTGGAAGGAGGAAGGTCCGAATTGACGAACGACCAATTCGAACGCGCGCTTGAGGCTCTGCTCGCGGCCGACCCCGGGCCGGTGTCGATCAAGGCCGGCGTAGCCGCGCTGCGCGCGATCGGGAGCGAGGAGCCGGATGGCGAGCTGCAGTCGCTGGTCGGAACGTTCGCGGCCGAGCGCCGCAGGGCGATACGCTTTGACCTCTGAAGCCAGCAGGGCGACGACCGTCATCGGCCTGACCCTGAGTTTCAGGTGGGATATCAGGTGGGAGGTAAAATCGAGAGGAAGCTAACTGATTGTTTTTTCTGGTCGGAGTGGCAGGATTTGAACCTGCGACCCCATCGTCCCGAACGATGTGCGCTACCAGACTGCGCTACACTCCGTGACCAGACGGCGGGCTTATAGCCGCCACTTTCCGATCCTGCAAGCGTCAATGGCTGCACTTGTGTCGCATTTCTCGGCTTTCACCCAGCTTGCCCGGATGGCATGCGATTTAGCCGTCGGATAAAGACCGGCTTAAAGGCTTTCGTGATAAGCCGCGCCCTTTACAGATCGGCATTCCGGCTCTCTGGAGTTTCGACCATTGACCTTCACGATTGTTGGCGAAGCCCGGTCCAACAGCTTCGAATTCGAGACCTCGGCGCTGATCAAGGCGTCGGGCTTTCGCGAATATGATGCGCGCTGGTGGGTCGGCCATCCCGGCTCGACCAAGGCGCCGGAGCTCAATTTGATCGGCGTCCAGGCGCTCGGCATGGGTCTGGGCACGCTGATCCGGCGCTTGGGCGTTGGGCCGGATATCGTCACCGGCCATGATTTCCGCTCCTATTCGCTGTCGATCAAGCTGGCGCTGGTCTCCGGCCTGATGGCGGCGGGCGCCCGGGTGAAGGATATCGGCCTGGCTTTGTCCCCCATGGCCTATTTCGCGCAGTTCGCGCTCGATACACCCTCGGTCGCCATGGTCACCGCCTCGCATAACGAGAATGGCTGGACCGGCGTCAAGATGGGGGCGGCGCGGCCGCTCACCTTCGGTCCGGAAGAGATGGGCGCGTTGAAGAAGATCGTGCTCGAAGCCGACTTCGACCTCCGCGGCGACGGTGCCTACGAGTTCATGTCCGGTTTCCGGGAGCTCTATGTCGATGATCTTACCAAGGGCAAACACATCTCGAGAAAGCTCAAGGTCGTTTGCGCCTGCGGCAACGGCACGGCTGGCGCCTTCGCGCCGGAAGCGCTGGCGCGTGTCGGCTGCGAGGTGATCCCGCTCGACGTCGAGCTCGACCATGCGTTCCCGCGCTACAATCCCAATCCCGAGGACATGCAGATGCTGCGTGCCATCAGCGAGAAGGTGCTGGAGACGGGCGCAGATGTCGGACTGGGCTTCGATGGCGACGGCGACCGCTGCGGCGTCGTCGACAACGAGGGGAACGAGATCTTCGCCGACAAGGTCGGGCTTATGCTCGCGCGCGATATTTCATCGTTCCATCCGGGCTCGGCCTTCGTCGTCGACGTCAAGTCGACGGGGCTTTTTGCCACCGATCATGTGCTCAGGGCGAACGGCGCCACAACTGACTATTGGAAGACCGGCCATTCCTATATCAAGCGCCGCGTTGCCGGGCTGGGTGCCGTCGCCGGCTTCGAGAAATCCGGGCATTTCTTCTTCAACCCGCCTATCGGCCGCGGCTATGACGACGGGCTGATCACCGCGATCGTCGTCTGCCAGATGCTCGACCGCAATCCGCGGAGCTCGATGGCCGATCTCTGCCGCGCGTTGCCGCTGACCTACGGTACGCCGACCATGTCATCGCAATGCCCCGACGAGGTGAAGTACGGCGTGGTCGACCGCGTCGTGGCGGATTTTCAGACGATGCACCGCGAAGGTGCTGACTTTGCCGGCCAGAAGATCGTAACGCTCATCACCGTCAACGGTGTGCGCGTCGTTGCGGAGGACGGCACCTGGGGCCTTGTGCGCGCCTCCTCGAACAAGCCCGAGCTTGTCGTGGTGGTGGAGAGCCCGGTATCGTCCGAGCGGCGCCGGCAGATGTTCGAAGCCGTCGACGCCGTGCTGCGCCGCAGTCCCGAAGTCGGCGCCTACAACCAGACCTTCTGACAGGGCAGCCATGAGCCAGCGCATCGTCAGTTTCGTCATGAGCGGCGGCGTCGGCTCGCGGTTATGGCCCCTGTCGCGCGAGGACAATCCCAAGCAATTCCACGACCTTTCCGGCGACGGTTCGATGCTGGCCAAGACCTTGCGCCGGCTGGCCGCGCGGCCTGAAGGGCAGACGCCGATCTTTCTCATCGCATCGGAGCGCCATGCCGACCGCGTCCATGCCGATCTTGCCGGCATTGATCTCGCCGGCGGCGGCCCATTGTTCGAGCCCACGGGGCGCAACACCGCCGCTGCCGTGGCGCTTGCCAGCCTGCGCACCCTCTCCGAATTTGGCGATGAGCTTGTTCTCGTGGTGCCCTCCGACCACGAAATCTCCACCGCGCGGCAGTTCTGGCGGAGCGTTGAAGCGGGTGCTGCGGCGGCGAGAACCGGTCGCTTGGTGGTGTTCGGGATTAAGCCGACGCAGCCCGAAATCGGCTATGGCTATATCGAGGTCGCGGCCGATCGCGACGGCGTGTTCGACGTCTCGCGCTTCGTCGAGAAGCCCGACCTCGCCACCGCGCGGGCTTATCTCGACGCCGGCAGCTTCTATTGGAATACCGGCATTTTCCTGTTTCGCGCCGGCGCCATGCGAGATGCCTTCGCCGCCTTCGAGCCCAGGATCTGGCAGGCGACGGAAGCCGCTTATCACGCGGCGACCAACGATCTTTCCGGGCTCTACATGCCGCTGGAACTTTACTCGGCGATCCCGTCGACCTCGATCGACTACGCTATCATGGAGCGGGCCAAGGACATCGCCATGGTGGCGGCCGGATTCCGCTGGAACGATCTCGGTTCGTGGCAGTCGCTGCTCGATGTCGGCCCGTCCGACAGCCACGGTAACGTCATCCTCGGCGATGTCGTCGCCATCGATTGCGAGAACTCCTACATCCGCGGCGACGGCCGGCTGCTGTCGGCCATCGGCATGAAGGACGTGGCCATCGTCTCGACGGCAGACGCCACCTTCGTGGCGCCGGTCAGCCACAGCCAGCACGTCAAGAAGATCGTCGAGCAGCTGGAGAAATCCGGCCGGCTGGAGACGAGGTTCACGCCGGCGCATGACCGCGTCATCGAGAGCGGCGCCTGGCGGCGCCGCGTTCGGCACTGGCTGTTCGAGGAGACGCTGCCGCTGTGGTCGAGGTCAGGCGTCGATGAGCGCCATGGCGGCTTCCATGAGGCGCTGGGCTTCGACACCGCGCCGTTGATGAAGCCGAAACGCATGCGCACGCAGGCGCGCCAGATCTATGCCTTCGCCGTCGCCAAGGAGCGCGGCTGGGACGGCCCGGCGGATCGGCTGATCGCTCATGGCCTTGACTTCATGGCAGGCCGGGGCCGCACCGACAAAGGCGGCTGGGTGCGCACGCTCAATGTCGACGGCTCGGTCGCCGATCCGGTCGAGGACGCCTACGACCATTCCTGCGTGCTTCTAGCGCTGGCGCACGCCCATATTTCGGGCCATTCCGACGCCTTGCGGCTCGGCGAGGAGACCTTTGCCTTCCTCGACGCCCATCTCGAGGACAGCCGCATGACCGGCTTCCTCGACACGTCTGGCGGCGAAGGCGAGCGGCGCTCCAATCCGCACATGCATCTGCTCGAGGCTTTTCTGGCCTGGCACCAGGCGACCGGGGAGCGCGCCTATCTGCGCCGCGCCTCGCGCATCATCGACCTCTTCCGCAGCCATTTCTTCGACGCCGAGAGCTGGACGCTGGGTGAATATTTCGACGATAGCTGGAAGCCAGTGGCGGGCGAGAAGGGCAGCTGGACCGAGCCCGGCCATCATTTCGAATGGGCCTCGCTGCTGATCGATTTCGCCGCGCGCAGCGGCCAGACCGACCTCAATGGTTTCGCCCGCAAGCTTTATGCATCGGCCGTCGCCAACGGCCTCAACCGTGCCACCGGTCTTTCCTATGGAGCGGTCTCGCGCCAGGGCCTCCCGCTCGACACGGTCTCGCGCAGCTGGCCGCAGGCCGAAGCGGTGAAGGCGGCGATCGCGCTCAATGGCGCGGGAGGGCCCGACCTCAAGCCCGAGATCGAGGCGCGCGTCGGCCGGCTGTTCCGCTGGCACATCGACCCGGCGCCGCTCGGCCTCTGGATCGACCGCATCGACGAGCGCGGCCGCTCGATGGCGACCGATGTGCCGGCCAGCATTTTTTATCACCTCGTTTGCGCGCTGATGCAGTATCTGGATGGGACGGCGGAGAAGAGGTGAGGCTTGAGAGAAGCGGACACCGGCGAATTTGTAGAAGTTCCGGGCGATACAACTCTCTGGAAGACGCAGGGCGTTGCGCCGCGAAGGATAGACCTTCCCTTAGAGGCCCGTGGCCGCTTTAGTTGGTACGCTCCCCTTTTCGGGATCGCCGCCGCGTTGGCACTGTCTTCCTCAGTGAAGTACTATTCTTCTGCCGTCCAAAACTGGCAAGCTGGAAATTCGCTCGATCGAGTGGCGTGGGCTGCTGAAGTATTCGGATGCCTCTTTGTCAGCGTCCTGTTCGTCGGAATGTTTGTAAGGGTGGTTTTGGATGCGGCGAATCCGGTCCCATTGCTCATTCTCACCAGGGAAACGTTGTGGGATAGGCGTCAATTGCATGAGCCGGTGCCGTGGAGCGCAATTGAATCCATTAGGGTCCAATCATTCAGGGGTACGCTCCTAGTTTACCTGCGACTTGCGCAACCTGTGCCAGTTAGAAGCGGACTGTTTCGACTGGGCGGGGCGCTGAGAGGCGGGTTGAAATCAAATATTCGAGTGTTGATTTCTCACCTCGATCAGAACGACGAAACCATTGCCAAAGTGCTTGCCGCTCTTGTCAGGAAGAATGGCGGAAAGGTCGAAGGATATTCAGCTTACGCATCCTACCAGCCATGAATCTTTCACGATCGAAAGCCGACTTCAGTAAGGCGCCGCCACATCCCCGGTCTCGACATAGACCGCCTTCAGCTGCGAATAGTGCGCCAGCGCCGCCAGCGAGTTTTCCCGCCCGATGCCGGACTGCTTGACGCCGCCGAAGGGCATTTCCACCGGCGTCAGATTGTAGGCGTTGATCCAGCAGGTGCCGGCTTGCAGCTCGGCGATCACACGATGCGCGCGCGGCAGGTCGCGGGTGAACACGCCCGCCGCCAGGCCGAAGTCGGTGTCGTTGGCGCGTTCGATCACCTCGTCCTCGCTGTCGAATTTGAGCACGCTCATCACCGGCCCGAAGATCTCCTCGCGCGCGATCCGCATGCCGTCGGTCACGCCGGTGAACACCGTCGGCTCGATGAAGAAGCCGCCTTCGAAGCCTTGCAGCGAGGGCACATTGCCGCCGCTGGCGAGCGTCGCCCCTTCCTCTCTGCCGGCGGCGATGTAGGAAACGACCTTGTCCTGCTGCGCCTTGTTGACC
>NZ_RZSV01000219.1:0-9091 GCF_004023205.1 Mesorhizobium sp. M1A.F.Ca.IN.020.03.2.1
ACCCAGCACCACCTGCTGGCAAAGGCTCAAGATCGGCAGATAGCCCTGCAGGAAAGGCTGCTGGTCGGCCGTCAGCTGCACCCAGCCGCCCTTGAAGCCTTCGACGATCTGCGGGCTGGTGTCGAAGCCGAAGTTGAAGATGTCGCCGGGCTTGCGTCCCGCCGCCTGCATATAGGTGGCGACGTTGCCTAGCATCTGTCCGCCGGGATAGCCGACCGCCTTGACGTCGGGGTGGTTGAGCAGAGCCGCCGTGATCACCGGAATGGCAAGGTTCGGGTCGGACGCCCATTCGCCGCTCGGCGGCGAGGACAGCTGGATCACCTCGACGCCCGCCTCCTTCAGCGCCGCGACCGTGCCGCGCTCGCGCGCGCCGCGATTCTCGTTCTCGAACGGGCCGATCATGATCGCCTTGTCGCCGGCCTTGAGCTTGCCGAGCTTGAACGCCTCGGCGCCGAGCGCGCGGCCCTGCTGCTCCTGCTGCGCGCCGACATAGCCGCCGCCGAACGCTTCCACCACCTTCGGCACCGGCACGTTCTGGTACATCATCTTGATGCCGTCCTTATGCGCCTGCTCGGCCAGCGGCATGATCGCGGCATCGCCCGGATGGCCCATCATGGCGATGCCTTGCGGCTTGACCGCGACCGCCTCGCGCAATTGCTGCACCATCTTCTCGACATCCCACTGGGAGAAGATGTAGTCGACCTTCGGCCCAAGATCGGCCGCCGCCTGCTTGGCGCCATTGTAGACGATGGTGCCGAAGGCGTCGCCCTCGGCGCCGCCGACGAAGAAGCGGATATGGACGTCCTTGCACCATTGGGCGTCAAGCGCCTTTGCCGGCAAGGTGGAAATCGAGGCGCAGAGCGCCGCAGCAGCCGCCGCGACGGTCGAGCGCAGAACAGTCCTTCTCGTCGTGATGCTCATGCACGTTCCTCCCTTTTGGTCCCTCGCAACAGAGGGTTTCGACGATTGCTTCGGCCGTAGTCTTGGTGGCCGGCTCCTCCCGCCGGCCGGTCCTCACACCGGATTGGGCAGGTAGCTGGCTCCTCCCCTGCACTGCTTCAGATAGCCCAGCGCCCGCACCTGACCAGTCATCTCGAGGTCGCCGCGATAGACCGGGTCGTGCCAGCCTTCGATGTCGATGGCGCCCTTGTAGCCGGCCAGCCGCAATTCGCTGATCACCCGGGTCCAGTCGCTGTCGCCGAAGCCGGGGCTGCGCATCTGCACGAATGGCAGGCGTCCGAACACGCCGTGCTCGCGGATCACGTCCCAGCGCACGGTGGCGTCCTTGCCGTGGACGTGGAAGATACGCGGCGCCCATTTGCGAATCTGCGGAATCGGGTCGATCAGATAGACGAGCTGGTGGCAGGGCTCCCATTCGAGCCCGAGATTGTCGTCGGGCAATTCGTTGAACATCAGCTCCCAGGCGTCCGGGTTGTGGGCGATGTTCCAGTCGCCGCTCGCCCAGTTGCCGTCCATCGCACAGTTCTCGAAGGCGATGCGCACGCCCTTGTCGGCGGCGCGCCTGGCCAGCGGCCCCCAGACCTCGCGGAAGCGGGGCAGGCTGTCGGTCAGCGGTTTGCCGCGCAGCCGGCCGGTGAAGCCGCAGACCATCGTGGTGCCGAACAGATGTGCGTTGTCGATGACGGTCTCCCACGCCGCGAGCACGCCGCGGTCGACCTCGCCGTTCTCCAGCGGATTGCCGAACACGCCGATCGATGAGACGGCGACGTCCGCATCGCCGATCGCTTCGCGGATTTCGCCCGCCAGGCGCTTTAGGTCCTTGCCGCCCAGCGTCTGCCAGAAAAAGGGCTGGATGCTCTCGAAGCCGAGCGGCAGGATCTGTTTCACATAGGCGGCCGGGTCGTCGAGATTGGCTCGCACCATGGTGCCGATCCTGATGTCGAGAAGCGGGTTCGGCATCACGGCGTTTCCTTTGCGATTGCGACGCGGCGTCCGGTCTCTGCGCTTTCGATGGCGCCAAAGACCATGGCTAGGCTTTTGATGTTGTCGGTGCCGCGCGTCTCCGGTTCGGTGCCGGTCTCGATCGCGCGCATGAAATCCTGGATGATGCCGAGATGGCCGTCGACTCTGTCGGCCGCGTCGAGCGCCGGCACCTCGATCGACTGGGTCTTGTCGATGATACCGTCGCGGCCGGATGCAACCACCTCGGCCTTCAACCCGTCATGCCCGTCCCACAACAGGCTGCCGCGCTCGGCGACGATGCGCCAGCTGCCTTCCCAACTCGTGCGGAAACCGTCCGCGCACCAGGAGCCGGCATAGGTGAAGACCTTGCCGCCGCCGAAATCGAACACCGCGCTGGCCGACGAGCCCTGACGGTACCAGGAATTGGCAG
This sequence comes from Mesorhizobium sp. M1A.F.Ca.IN.020.03.2.1, assembly GCF_004023205.1. Lineage (NCBI taxonomy): Bacteria > Pseudomonadati > Pseudomonadota > Alphaproteobacteria > Hyphomicrobiales > Phyllobacteriaceae > Mesorhizobium > Mesorhizobium sp. M1A.F.Ca.IN.020.03.2.1. Next base: position 2,354 of record NZ_RZSV01000219.1, read on the forward strand.
GCTCCCACTCCTGGCAATAGACGCCGGCCGGTTCGCCGGCGACCATGTAGCGGGCGGCGTCGAACGTGTGGATCGCCATGTCGAGCAAAAGCACGTGGCGCATCTCCTCGCGAAAGCCGCCGAAGTGCGGCGCGACGAAGAAGTCGGCATGGATGCTGGTCGGCTTGCCGATGGCGCCGGAATCGAGGAACCGCCGGATCCGCCTGACATTGGCGACATAGCGCCGGTTCTGAACCACGGCATGGACCCGCCCCGCGCGGCGCGCCGCTTCGATGATGGCGCGCGCATTTTCTGGGCTGTCGGCAAGCGGCTTTTCGGTGAGCAGATGGCAGTTATGGGCAAAGGCCGAAAGCGCGACCTGGCGCCGCGCAGCAGGAACCACGACATCGAACACGGCATCGGGCCGGGTCTGATCGAGAACGGCATCGAGGCTGGTGCCGATGACGGCATTGGGGAGCTCGTACTCGCGCGCCCTCGCCTGCGCCCGATCGGCATCGAGATCGACAAGGCCGGCAATGGCAAGCCCGTCGATCTGCCTCGCGGCATCGAGCCACTGCCTGCTCATGGCTCCGCACCCGACCAGGACGACCTTCATCATCCAGCGCTCCTCCTCCGCTCGGCCCCTCCAGGCCGAGTGTCACGGCATTTCCGGCTTCACCGTAAACGTTTTTCCGTAAACGTTTACGAGAACACACCCGATGGCGTAGAATGTCAATCACCTGCTCGCGAAAATCGACATGCACTGCTTGGCCTGAAGGACGGCCGGTGCTAGCGAGGTCAGGGGGAGAACCTACCTTGGCGTCCAGCATCCACGATCTCGCGCGTCACCTGAACATTTCGATCGGCACCGTGTCGCGCGCGCTGAACGGCCGCGCCGACGTCAATGCGGAGACGCGCCAGCGCGTGCTCGAGGCGGCCAGGAAGCTGAACTATTCGCCCAACCAGTCGGGCCGCAGCCTGCGCCAGGGCGCCACCCGCTCGATCGCCTTCATGCTGCAACCGCATCCCGGCGACCAGCAATATGGCGAGCCGTTCTTCATTCCGTTCCTGACCGGCCTGCAGGCGCGGCTCGCCGAGCATGAGTTGGATCTGATGGTCGTCATGGGCGAGCCCGGCCAGTATCAGCAGGAGCGGCTGCGCCGCGTGGTTGAGACGCGCCGGGCCGACGCGGTCGTGTTGGCCAATACACGGCGGGAAGACGATCGGATCGACTATCTGAGCAAGGCCGGCTTTCCCTTCGCCACGCTTGGCCGAAGTCAATCCGGCGGCGACACCTATCCTTCGCTCGATATCGATTTCGAGAGGGCGGGTGATGAAGCCGTCGACCGGCTGGTTGCGCGCGGCCACCGCCGCATAGCTGCCATCCGCCCTTCGCTTGATCTCAACTTCGGCTACCTGTTCCTCGACGGCTACCGCAAGGCTCTGAAGCGGCACGGCATCGAAGTCGACCCCGGCCTGATCGCCGACGGCTTCATCAACGAGACCGGCGGCTACCAGGTGACGCCGCGTGTCATGCTCTCCAAGGACCGGCCGACAGCCATCATCTTCAACAATGACGCGATGGCGCTCGGCGGCTGCAAGGCACTGGCCGAGATGGGCATCAGGCCCGGCCACGACATCGCGGTGATCGTCATCGTCGACACGCCGCTCTGCCGCTACTTCTCGCCGACGCTGACCGCCTTCCGTCCGGCGCTGGAGCCGATGGGCCGGCGGCTGGCCGAGATGCTGCTGGCGTCACTCCCGGCCCATGCCGGTCCGGAGGGGCCACGCACGATCCGCGAAGTCTGGCCGCTGGAGCTCGTCGCGCGCGAGAGCGATTGAGCACCCTCTCCTTCTCCCCTTGCGGGAGAAGGTGTCGCCGAAGGCGACGGATGAGGGGTGCTCCAGGGAAAGCCAACGTCTCGCTCCGCTGGAACACCCCTCATCCGTCTCGGCGCTGCGCGCCGATCCACCTTCTCCCACATGGGGAGAAGGAAGGAGCCCCACTCCTGTCACGCAAGTATGATGTTCGCGTCCTAGACCCGATGTGACGCCATTCCGGCTCTGCTCGTCACATGGGGACATCATGAAGCACCTCAACCGAACCGTCGCGCTTGGCGCGGCAATCGCCCTGTTCACCGTGCTGAGCCCTGCGCTCGCCGAGGGTGTTGGCTATGTCAACAAGGGGCTGGTCGGCGTTGGCCGCATCCCCGCCAGCCAGAAGGACAAATTCGGCGAGACCTTTGGTTCGGGCTCCGGCATGGCAATCGACGCCAAGAGCTGGGCGCGTGACGGCGCCGGCTACAAAGGCTCGCTCTGGCTGCTGCCGGACCGCGGCTACAACGTCGCCGGCACCACCGACTACCGGCCCCGCTTGAACACCATTGCAATCGAGCTGACCCCGACCCCTCCGGGCGCGGCGCCCGCCGCCGGCCAGGAACAGTCGGGCGTCAAGGCAACGCTCGTCGACACCATGCTCCTGACCGACGACAAGGGCGCCGACGCCACCGGCCTCGACCCGCTCAACGGCGTGCGCCCCGCTGCCGGCGACATGCCGATCCTGCCGCAGGCCGACAATGGCAAGCTTTCGCTCGACGACGAGGCGGTCGTGCGCCTGCCCGACGGCACCATGTTCATTTCCGACGAATATGGCCCCAACATCTATCGCTTTTCGGCCGACGGCCGCCTGATGTCGGCGACGCAGCCGCCGGCGGCCCTGGTGCCGATACGCCATGGCAAGCCGAACTTCGCTTCCGACAATCCTGGCCCGGGTGCCGCCGAGCCGGATCCCAAGGATCCCGAGACCGGCCGCCAGAACAATCAAGGCCTCGAAGGCATGTCGATGACGCCGGACGGCAAGTTCCTGATCGCCGTGCTGCAGTCGGCGCCGCGCCAGGATGGCGGCGATTCCGGCTCGACCCGCCGGAACACCCGCGCGCTGGTCTATGACGCCTCCGACCTCGCCCACCTCAAGCTGGCGCACGAATATGTCGTACCGCTGCCGGTGTTCAAGGACGCCAAGGGCAAGATCAAAGTGGCCGCGCAGAGCGAGATCGTGGCGCTGTCCGACAAGAGCTTTTTGATGCTGGCACGCGACAGCGGCAACGGCCAGGGGCTGAAGGACGCCGAGTCGGTTTACCGCAAGATCGAGATCGTCGACCTGTCCGCGGCCACCGATATCGCCAACGGCCCATTCGACGCCGCCGACAAGCCGGTTGCGCCGAAAGGCGTGCTCGATCCGTCGGTGACGCCGGCCAAGCTCACCTCGTTCATCGACATCAACGACAAGGGCGAACTCGGCCGTTTCGGCCTGCACAACGGCGCGCCGAACGACAGGAACAACCTCTCGGAGAAGTGGGAGGCGATGTCGCTGGTGAGCGTGCTGGACCCGAAGCTGCCTGACGACTATTTCCTGTTCGTCGCCAACGACAACGACTTTCTCACCCAGGACGGCTTCCAGGTTGGTGCCCCGTACAAGGCCGAGGATGGCGCCGATGTCGACACCACCTTCCTGGTCTATCAGGTTACCCTGCCCGGCCTGTCGGGGAACAGTCTCGCCGCAAACTAGTTGCGATTACCTGGTTTACGCCGGACAGGCGGTTCGAGCGTCTCGTGGAAAGATAGCGGGTTCTTACTGCCGCATCACTTTCAGTTTTTCTGCCGCCGAGGCGGCAAGGTCGGCATAGCGCTCTTCCAGCCGCTCTGCGGCCTTGATGACGGGAAAGTCATGGCCGAACTTCTCCAGCGCCAGGCGCAGCTTTTCCGCGAAGTCCGCCTGTTGCTCCAGTGCCGAAAACAGGGTCTTGACCTGCGCCTCGCTGATATCGGGGTTGGCGAGCATCTTCGGCACATCCCGGCCCATCTGTTCGCCGGTGGCGGTCTGCTCCTTCAGGATTCCGATCCAATCGGTCAATGCCGAACTCCTTTTCCGGCAGCATGCGCGGGGCAAGCTGCTGCGGTCAACCCATTGGGGGTACCGCCGTCGATCATTGCAGCGATCAAGGCTTGCCTCGCCCCTGACCGGCGTTAAGTTCGGCTCGACCCGGAATAAGGACATCAACCATGACCAGCGACGCCGAAATCCAGACCGCCCTGCCCGCTTTCGCCTCCGGCAATGTCGCCGTCATCACCGGCGGCGCCAGCGGCATAGGCCTGGCCGCCGCGAAGCGCTTCGCGGCCATGGGCATGAAGGCCGTGCTTGCCGACATAGGCGGCGTGCGCCTCGACCAGGCCCGGCAGGCGGTCGCCGTCATTGCCGGGGACGATGCCGTTCTCCCTATCCCCACCGACGTCTCCAAGGCCGACGAAGTCGACCGGCTCGCGGAACTCACCTACGGTGCATTCGGTGCGGTTTCGGTGCTGATGAACAATGCCGGCGTCGGCAACAATCCCGGCAAGCCGTGGGAAAACCGTGAAGCCTGGAAACGGCTGCTGGACATCAATTTCTGGGGCGTCGTGCATGGTGTCGAGGCCTTTGCGCCGCGCATGCTGGCTGCGGGCGAGCCCGGCCTGATCATCAACACCGGATCCAAGCAAGGCATCACCACGCCGCCCGGCAATCTCGCCTACAACGTCTCCAAGGCGGGCGTGAAGACCTTCACCGAGGGCCTGGCCCACACGCTGCGCAACGAGCCTGGGGCCAAGCTTTCCGCGCATTTGCTCATCCCCGGCTTCACCTATACCGGCCTGACCGAGGGCGCGACGGAAAAGCCGGCCGGCGCCTGGACGGGCGAGCAGGTGATCGATTTCATGCTGGCATCGCTCAAGCAGGACGACTTCTACATCCTTTGCCCGGACAACGAGGTCGCTCGGCCCATGGATGAAAAGCGCATGGCCTGGGCGATCGGCGACATCATCGAAAACCGCCCCGCTTTGTCGCGCTGGCATCCGGATCACAAGGACGCTTTCGCCGCCTTTATGAACCGCTGACGGGCCGTTCAGGCGGCGCCTTCCTCTTAGAGCTTGCCTTCCGTGGCACGGTCTTGTTGGCGGCCGCCTCAGCGATCTTGCGGTCGCGCCCGGAACCGTTTTTTATCGTCATAGCCTGCTTGGCCGCTGTTTCGGCGATTTTGCGGTCGTGCCGTTTTGCCGCCGCTTCGCATTTGGCGCGGATCTCCTCGACCTCCGATTCCGTCAGGTGCTCGATGCCGATGAAATGGTTGTGGGCCTCGCTGACGCGAATCAACTCGTCGAGCTTGGTCTGGATTGCCGCGCCATCGCGGTTCTGCGTGTTCTGGATCAGGAACACCATCAGGAAGGTGATGATGGTTGTCCCGGTGTTGATCACCAGTTGCCAGGTATCCGAGAAGCCGAAGACCGGGCCAGTCGCGGCCCAGATCACTACGATCAGAACGCAGACGGCAAAAGTCAAAGGCATACCGGCCAGGTGAGCCACCCAATTGGCAACCTTGGTGAAAAGCTTTTCGATCATCCAGTCCTCACAAAACGCAAGAGCGCGGCACTTCGAGAGAAACAAGGGCCGGCCTCTCCGGTTCCCGCCGGCCCGATTTTCCGCCTGCAATCGCATACACGCCAGAGGCGCATGCCGACGAAAAAACACCTTATGCGTTGTTGCCATGGTGCCGGTGCAGGTCGAAAAGCCTGCTCGTTCCGCTTCACGGCGGCTTACCTCCGGCCCCTTCCGCCGCGCCACCCCCGCATGGCGGAAGGGGCGCGCTGCGCGGGTTCAGGTCGCGGCGTTTTCCCAACGATCGAGGAAGGCCTCGATCGGCAACGACTGCATGTCCGGGATCGCCCTGGCGAGTTTTTCCGGCGTCCAGTCCCACCAGGCGACGTCTTCAATGCGCGCCGCCACGTCGGCGCTAAAGCGCTGGCGCAAGGGTTTGGCCGGAACGCCGGCGACGACAGCGTAAGGCGGCACGTCATGCGTCACCACTGCGTTGGCACCGATGACGGCGCCATTGCCGATCGTGATGCCTGGCATGATGACGGCGCCATGGCCGATCCAGACATCGTGCCCGATGCTGACCGGCTTTGCCTGCCGCCGCTCTCGAAATGCCGCGTCGACGCCAAGCCAGCGGAAATATTCGTTGGGCCGGTAGCTCACCTTGTGCTGGGTCAGCCGCTCGATCGGATGCTCGAGCGCGTTGATGCGGCTGTTGGCGGCGATGGAGCAGAACTTGCCGATCATCGTGTAGATCGCTTCCGAATGACGCTCGAAATAGGAAAAATCGCCGACCGTCACGTCGCGCAGGATCACCCGCTCGCCGATCGATGCATAGCGGCCAAGCTTGCACCCCTTCAACTCCGCGGTCGGATGGATGCGCGGCTCGGGATCCTTCGCAACGAGATGTTCAGGACGGTCCATGGCGCGGCTTTACGCCCGAGCGATTGCCCCGGCAAGCGGGACCAATCATCATTGCGGCTTGCCCTTGGCCCACACGACGTTCTGGCCATAGAGGGGCACGGTCGTGACCGACATCTTCGCTGAGCCGTTCTGGACCTGGCGCGAATGCGAGAGATAGATCAGCGTCTCGTTCTTCTTGTCGTAGATGCGGTTCACCACCTGTTTCTTCCAGATCAGGCTGAGGCCCTGCTTGAACACCTCTTCGCCGCGCTCGCTCATGTCGATGTCGCCGATTGTGATCGGTCCGGTCTGCCGGCAGGAGATCGACGAGTCCGACGGATCTTCGAACCAGTTGCCCTTGTGCAGCCGATCGATGATGCTGCGGTCGAAATAGGCGACGTGGCAGGTGACGCCGTCGACCTTTGGATCCTTGATCGCGTCGATCATGATGT
>NZ_RZSV01000021.1:0-8640 GCF_004023205.1 Mesorhizobium sp. M1A.F.Ca.IN.020.03.2.1
ACCATTGTGTTGTCATAGGGAATCGAGACGATGCGCGACTTGATCTCCGGGATTGCCGCGACCAGCGCTTCCTCCGCGCCCTTGTTGCGGCGCATGCAGGTGTCGGCCTTCTGGTCCTCGATCGAGCCCACGCGCACCTTGGAGAGGTCCTTGTCCCAGCCTTCGGCCTTGACGATGCGGGCAATCTCGCCGCCGACCTGCTTGCCGATGTTGAGCGCGTTCATGCCGACATAGGCGACCGGCGTGCCGTCGGCGAAGGCGATGTCGTCGTCGACAGCAATCAGGCCGATCTTGGCGGCCTTTGCTTTGTCGGCGACGACCGGGCCGAGCGAGCGGTCCGGCACCACCACGGCGATGCCCTTGACGCCGTCGCCGACATAGGTGTCGAAGGTGGTGACGGCGAGGTTGGCGTCGAACTGAACGTCCTGGACAAGCAGGTCGACGCCGAGCTCGGCGGCCTTGTCCTTGGCACCCTTCACCTCGCGGACGAACCAGGGATGGTCGCCCATCTTGTTGATATAGCCGAACTTCATCTTGTCCTGCGCGCCGGCGCCATGGACCGTCAGCGCGACGGCTGCGGTCGCGGCCACAGCAAGCCACATCCTGATCATGCGTTTCATGGTTTCCTCCTCCATATCGATCCCGGCCGGCGGGAGTCCTTTTTGCTTGAAGACGTTTCCGGCGACCGGCCGCCGGTGCGAAACCTCATTCGTGGTAGAGAACCGAGCGCCCGCCATCGATGACGATGCAGGCCGCGTTGATGAACGGGGCCTCGTCGGAGCCGAGGAAGACGGCAGTCATCGCCACCTCCTCCGGCCGCCCGATGCGGCGCGGCGGGTGCAGGTCGTAGGTGCGCTGGCGCTCCGCCTGCGGATCAGGAAAGGTGTTCCAGTAGTCGACCGCGATCTGCGTCTCGATGTAGCCGGGTGCGATCGCGTTCACGCGAACACCTTCGGCCGCGTATTGAACGCCGAGCGATCGTACCAGGCCGAGCAGTCCGTGCTTGGCAACCGGATAGGGAAAGGTCGAGGGGATGATCGCGAAAGAATGGCACGAAGCGATCGCCACGATCGAACCCTGCGTCTGAGCCCGCATCGCCGGCAGCACGGCGCGCGCCGAATACCACACCCCGTCGAGATCGACGGCAAAGCAGCGCCGCCATTCCTCTTCCGTGGTTTCCAGCGGCTCGTGGAAAACGTTGATGCCGGCATTGGCGACCAGCACGTCGATGCGGCCGAAGGTGGCAAGCGCTTGCTCGGCCATCGCTTTGCAGGATGCGATATCGGCGACGTCGGTCTCCACGAACAGCGCCCGAGCGCCGGCTTCGACCAGCGACGCGGCAACGCTCTTTCCGCTGAGCGCATCCTTTTCGGCCACGACGATGGCCGCACCCTCGGCGGCCATCGCGCGCGCCGTCGCCTCGCCGATGCCGCGCCCGGCGCCGGTGACAATCACCACCTTGTCCTTCAGTCGCCCGGCCATGGTCACCAGTCCACGATGGTGCCGTCGGCAAGGACGGCATTGGTGGTGTGCATGACCTCCGGCCTGTAGGGATGCCGGTCGGCGACCGCTTCGTCGACCTCGACGCCGAGCCCGGGCGCATCCGGCACCTGCCAGCAGCCGTCGATCATGCGGATCGGCCCCTTCACCACCTCGAAATACCAGGGCACGGCACCGACCATCTCTTCCTGGATCAGGTGATTGGGCGTGGAGACCGCGAAATGCAGCGCCGCCGCGCCGGCGATCGGACCGAGCGGATTGTGCGGCGCCACACCCACCGAGACCGCCTCGGCCATGGCGGCGATTTTCCTCGCCTCGAGCAGGCCGCCGCAGTGGCAGATGTCCGGCTGCACGATGTCGACCGCCCTTGCCCGGAAAAGGTCGTCGAATTCGGGACGATCGATCAGCCGCTCGCCGGTGGCGATCGGCACGCGCGATTTGGCGACGAGCTGCGCCAGCGCGCCGGTCTCGCCCGGCGGCAGCGGCTCTTCGACGAACATCGGTCGGTAGGGCGCAAGCGCGTCGATATAGGCGAGCGCGGTGGAGGCCGAGGCGGGACGGCCGTGGAAATCGACCATGATCTCGACTTCGGGACCGACTGTCTTGCGCAGTGCCTCCATTAGGCGGCCGACCTTGTCGACCTCGACGAGCGGCGCATGATAGTGGCTGTAGGGGATGAAGACGGCCTTCAGCGCGCGATAGCCCGTGGCAACCACTTCGGAGGCGCGCCGCACCAACGGCTCGGTCTCCAACGTTTCGTAGACGGCGCGCATGTCGCCGAGGCCGAGATGCGTGTAGACCTTGACCCGGTCGCGCACCTTGCCGCCGAGCAAGCGCCAGACCGGCTGATCGAGCCATTTGCCAAAAATGTCCCAGAGCGCCAGCTCGATGCCGGAAACCGCCGACATGCCGATGACGCCGAGCCGCCAGAACGAGTGCTTTTTGAGGATGCGCACCGCCTGCTCGATGTCGCGCGGGTCGCGGCCGACCAGAAGCGGCGCGAGGTCATTGACGGCGCCGACGACGGCCTGGGTCTTCCATTCCAGCGTCGCCTCGCCCCAACCGTAGAGGCCCGGCTGGTCGGTCTCGACACGCACGAACACCCAGTTGCGCATATCCGCGTTCACGACGCGCGTGGTGATGGCCACGATCCTCAAGCGCAACACCTCCCATGACGCTAATTAGATCATATGAAATTGAAATATCATATGATAAAAAATGGCGTCAAGCCGGAAACGTCACCCTCTGGCGTGAAGATCGTCGGCGGCGATGTCAAGCAGCCTGTTCATGGCGCCGCGGGCGCCGGCGGTATCGCGGACGCGGATCGCCTCCAGCACCGCGACATGCGCCGACAGCGCGCGCGATTGCGCCTCCATCAACGGATTGGTGACCAGGAAGGTGGCGCGCAGGGCAGCTTCCAGCATGCCGACCAGCCCCTTGAGCACGACATTATGGCTGGCGGCGATGACGCCCTTGTGGAAGGCAAGGTCCGCCTGGCAGACCGCGTTGAGGTCGCCCGGGATATTGTCGCGCATGCCGACGACCGCGCGTTCGATTTCGGCGAGATCGGCGGCGCTGGCGCGCCTTGCCGCAAGCTCGGCCGCCGCCGGCTCGAAGATGCGGCGCGCCTCGAGCAGGCCGGAAACCAGCTCCTCGTCATCCTGGATGGAAGGGTGCCAGCCGAGCACCACCGGGTCGAGCAGGCGCCAGCTGTCGCGCGGCAGCACGCGCACGCCCGCCCGCCGCCTGGCCTCGACAAGACCTTTCGCCGACAGCACCTTGACCGCTTCCCGAACCGAGGTGCGGCTGACGCCCAGCATGGCGCAGAGCTCCTCCTCGCGCGGCAAGGCTGCACCGGGAGCATAGTCGCCGCCCAGGATGCGGCTGCCCAGCACGCTGACGACGGCGTTGTGCACGCTTGCGCCGCCCTGGTCGACCGAAGGCATCCACCCGGTTGCGTCCGAAGGAACGATATTTTCCACGCAATCCTCTCCCGATAGAGCAAGTTGCTGCCGGCAGTTGTATGAAAGCTTACGTCTTATGTAAATCACTCATTCATATGATCTGTCATGATCATAGGAGCGGGTCGGTGATGCTTTCGGTTCGGGAAATCCGGCCGCCACCGGCGTCAGCCCGCACCGACGGGCGCGTTCAGCGCGCCGCCCACACAAGTCCGCGGCGCAGGATGGTGCGCATCTGCGGCACCTCGAATTCCTTGGCCGCATGGCCGAGCGACGAATAGAACACCCGCCCTTTGCCGTGCCGGCGCTTCCAAACCACGGGCATGACAACGCCGGCGATCCACGGCGCGTGCTCGCCCGAGAAGGTGGTGGTCGCCAGCACGTCGTTCGATGGATCGACATGCATGTAATATTGCTCGGAGCGGTATTGGAAATCGTCGATGCCTGCCACGATCGGGTCGTCGCGCCGCACGATATTCACACGATAGTCGATGATGTTGCCGGGATGGGCGACCCACTGGCCGCCGCACATGAACTGGTAGTCCGTCGATTCGCGAAACGCGTCGCCCATGCCGCCGTGATAGCCGCCGAGGCCGACGCCGTTTTCGACCGCTTTGGTGAGGTTCGCCTCTTCGGCCTTGGCGAGCTTGGACATGGTGTAGATCGGCACGATCAGGCTGAGGTCGGCGATCGCCGGGTCGGCGAACACCGCGGTCGTATTTTCCAAGCGCACGGCAAAGCCTTGCTCCTCAAGCATCGCTTTGACGACTCGCGCCCCGGCTTCGGGTTCATGCCCTTCCCAGCCGCCCCATACGATCAGTGCCTGCCGCATCTTCCGCTCCTTATGCATTTGGCCGCGCGGCCGGATATAGGGCAGCGAGGCGCCGGGCTGACCATCGCCGAGTCGAGCTTGAAGGGAAAGTGACGCGAACGAAAACGGCCCGCGCGACGCCCGATCGCCCGACGCTCGTCCTGGTTCAGCGGAAGCTCTGCGCCAAGTTACCGAGCTAATCCCTGCGATCCTGCCGCGGGCAGATCAGACCGTTTCGAGGTCGAGGAGCTCCGTGGCCACGGCACGTTCCTCGTCGGCCGGAATGACAAGAACATCGACGCTGGACTCTCGCGCGCTGACCAGCGCTTCGCCGCTGCGATTTAAACCATGGTCGACCACGACACCAAGCCAGGCAGCAGCCTCGCAGATCTCTTGCCGGATCTGCCATGCATTTTCGCCGATGCCGGCGGTGAACACGAGCGTGTCGAGGCCTCCAAGCGCGGCCGCGAGCGATCCGATCTCACGTCCGGCGCGATAGACGAAGAGCGCGACGGCACGCGCCGCCGCCGGGTCTTTCGACCCAAGCAGCGCCTGCATGTCTCCGGAAATGCCGGATACGCCCAGCAGGCCGGACTGCTCGTAGAGCAATTCGGTCACTCGGTCGGCCGACAGCTTGCGCTCCTGCAGAAGGTGCAGGATCACGCCAGGATCGATGGCGCCGCAACGGGTGCTCATGACGAGGCCGTCAAGCGTCGAAAAACCCATGGTCGTGGCGAGGCTTACTCCTGCCTTCATCGCACACAGGCTCGCGCCGCTGCCGAGATGGGCGGCAATCGTTCGGCCACCGGCAGCGTCGCCGTAGCGCTCGCGGAGCTTCGCTGCGATGTGCCTGTAGGAGAGCCCGTGGAAGCCGTAGGAGACGATGCCCTGTTCCGACATCTCTCGCGGCAAGCCATAGAGCCTGGCAAGCTCCGGCCGCGCCGTGTGAAAGGCCGTATCGAAGCAGCCGACCTGCTTGGCTTCGGGCAAAAGCCGACCGGCCAGTTGGACGATCTCCAGGTTGATCGCCTGATGGATGGGTGCGAGCGGCTCAAGCCTATGCAGCGCGTCGAGCGTGCGCTCGTCGAGCAAGGTCGCTTGGGTAAGTTCTTGCCCGCCATGGACGATGCGGTGCCCGACCGTGCCGATCCGGCGCAAAAGAGCGTGATCCTCGAGATAGGAAACTATGGCCTCGAACGCCTTTGCTATCCCGATCGGTTCGTCCCCCAGGCTCCTGTCGATTTCGCGTGACAATTCTGAGGGCGCGACATGCAATCGTGGATGATGTCCGATCGACGACACGCTGCCGCGCACCAGCAGGTGAAGCTCGTCTTGCTGCTGAAACACGGCGAACTTCAGGCTTGAGGAGCCGCCGTTGAGGACGAGAATGGCATCGGTCATGGTCGGCCGGTCCCGGCCAATCGTGCGCTCGTCCATTTGGCCTGGCGCTTCGGCATCGACTACTGCTCCCATTTCCAGCCGAGGACCTCGGGCATGTCCTGCCCATGCTCGCGGATATAGGCCCGGTGCTCGATCAGCTTGCCTTCCATCGCCTGCTTCAGCCGGATATGCGCGCCGGCCGGCTCGGGAATGCGGTCGAGCACGCCCAAGACGAGATGATAGCGGTCGAGGCCATTGAGCACGGTCATGTCGAAGGGCGTCGTCGTCGTCCCTTCCTCATTGTAGCCGCGCACGTGGATGTTGTCGTGGTTGGTCCGCCGGTAAGTCAGGCGATGGATGGTCCATGGATAGCCGTGATACGCGAAGATGACTGGCTTATCGGCCGTGAAAAACGCGTCGAATTCACGATCCGACAGGCCGTGCGGGTGGTGTTCCTTGGGCTGCAAAGTCATCAGGTCGACTATGTTGACCACCCGCACCTTGAGGCCGGGAACGTGGCGTTTCAGAATTTGGACCGCGGCCAGCGTCTCGAGCGTCGGCACGTCGCCGGCGCAGGCCATCACCACATCCGGCTCTGCCCCGCCGTCGATCGACGCCCACTCCCATATGCCGATACCGGCCTTGCAGTGGACTTTCGCCTCGGTGATCGACAGCCACTGCCAGGAATTGGCTTTGCCGGCGACGATCACATTGATGCGGTTCCATGTCCGAAGCACATGATCCGTCACGCAAAGCAGGCTGTTGGCATCCGCCGGCAGATAGACGCGCACGATGTCCGCTTTCTTGTTCAAGGCGACATCGATGAAGCCCGGATCCTGATGGCTGAAGCCATTGTGCTCCTGCTGCCAGACATGGCTCGACAACAAATAGTTCAAGGACGCAATCGGCCGCCGCCACGGCAGCTTGCCGCAGGCATCCAGCCATTTCGCATGCTGGTTGAACATGGAATCGACAATGTGCGTGAAGGCCTCGTAGCAGGAGAACAGGCCGTGCCGGCCGGTAAGCAGATAGCCTTCCAGCCAGCCCTGACAGGTATGCTCGGACAGGATTTCCAGAACCCTGCCTTCGCGGCCGAGATGCACATCTTCGGGCAGAATCTTTTCCATCCAGGCGCGCTCGGTCACCTCGAAGACGTCCTGCAGCCGGTTCGAAGCCGTCTCGTCGGGACCGACAATGCGGAAGTTTTTGGCGCTTTGGTTCAATGCCATGACGTCGCGCAGGAAACCGCCCATCACACGGGTCGACTCTGCTTTCACGCCGCCGGGCTGCTGGACAGATACGGCATGCTCTTGCAGGCTTGGCAGTTGGAGGGAGCGGCGCAGCAGGCCGCCATTGGCATGCGGATTGGCGCTCATGCGTCTGCCGCCTTGCGGGGCAGTGGCGCGGATCATGGCCACTGGCGCGCCCTCGGCATCGAAAAGCTCTTCGGGCCGATAACTTCTCAGCCACTCCTCGAGCATCTTCAGATGCGCAAGGTTTTCGGCGAGACCGGAGAGCGGAACCTGATGCGCGCGCCAGAATCCTTCGGTCTTCAGCCCGTCGACCTCCTTGGGGCCTGTCCAGCCCTTCGGGCTTCTAAGGATGATCATCGGCCATTTCGGCCGGCCGTCGGCAGTCTCTCCGCCGCTGCGCGCCGCCTGCTGAATTGCCTGGATGCGGTCCAGCGCATCGTCGAGTACGACAGCCATCCGCTCATGCATCAGGGGCGGATCGTCACCCTCGACGAACAGCGGTTCGTAGCCATAGCCGACGAATAGCGCCCGCAATTCTTCGTCAGAGATGCGGGCGAGAATGGTGGGACTGGCGATCTTATAGCCGTTGAGATGGAGGATCGGCAGCACCGCGCCGTCCTGCGCCGGGTTGAGGAACTTGTTGCAGTGCCAGGATGTGGCGAGCGGGCCGGTTTCCGCCTCGCCGTCGCCGACGACGCAGGCGACGATAAGATCCGGGTTGTCGAAGGCCGCGCCAAAGGCATGCGAAAGCGCGTAGCCGAGCTCGCCGCCTTCATGGATCGACCCGGGCACATCGGGAGCGGCATGGCTCGGGATGCCTCCCGGAAAGGAAAACTGCCGGAAGAGCGTCCTCATTCCGGCCTCTTCGAGGGAAATATCCGGATTGATCTCGCTATAGGTGCCTTCGAGATAGCTGTTTGCAACCATGGCCGGTCCGCCATGGCCGGGGCCGCAGATGTAAATGACGTTGACATCGCGAAGTCTGATCGCGCGGTTGAGATGCGCGTATATGAAGCTGAGGCCCGGCGAGGTTCCCCAATGCCCAAGCAGCCTGGGCTTGACGTGCGCCAGCCGAAGCGGCTCGCGAAGCAGCGGATTGTCGAGCAGATAGATCTGCCCGACGGTCAGGTAGTTGGCGGCACGCCAGTAGGCATCGATGTCGTGCAGCTCCTGTGCGGACAAGCGATTGGTGCTGGGATGCGTGGTCATTTCCGACTCCTTCGCTGTTCCAAACTCACCCGGCTGAGACACAACGCATGGACGTCGCCGCCGGTTCATGACCGGTCGGCGCCGCGAGCGGGCCCCATTGCGACACGCGGCCCACTGCCAGCACATGAACTGGTAGCGTCGATGCGCGAAACGCGTCCGGCAATGCCGCGTTATAGCCGCCGAGGCCAGCGCCGTTTCGACCGCTTTGGTGAGGTTGGCCTCTTCAGCTTTGCAAGCTTTGCACCATCAGGCCGACTTCGGCACCGCCGGCTCCGCGAAGGCCCCGGTGGTGCTTTCCACGCGCACGGCGAAGCTCTCCTCCTCGAGCATCGTTCCGACGACGCACGCCCGGGCGACCATCGCAGCAAAAAGTCGAGTCGAGCTTGAGGGCAATGTAGGGCCGCAAACGCAAACGGCCTGCGTTGGCGGGCCGGTCTGGATTGGTGTGGGGATTTGGCTTTTCTGCCGGCGCTGCGTCGGTTCGCTGCTTGCGGGCCTGATGACCGCTCACATTCGCCGGCCAGTA
>NZ_RZSV01000021.1:8740-11240 GCF_004023205.1 Mesorhizobium sp. M1A.F.Ca.IN.020.03.2.1
GCCGCAAACGCAAACGGCCTGCGTTGGCGGGCCGGTCTGGATTGGTGTGGGGATTTGGCTTTTCTGCCGGCGCTGCGTCGGTTCGCTGCTTGCGGGCCTGATGACCGCTCACATTCGCCGGCCAGTATGGCCAGCTACAAAAACGCCCGCACGAGGCGGGCGTTTTTGGATTGGTTGCGGGGACAGGATTTGAACCTGTGACCTTCAGGTTATGAGCCTGACGAGCTACCGGGCTGCTCCACCCCGCGTCACCATAGAGGTAAGTTTGCGCTTACCGTATTCAAGGGACCGCCCAATGAAAGGGCCGCTTGCGCGGCCCGGGATCCCGTTTGGCGGGCCTCATGCATGTCGCTCAAAAGTGTTAGCGGTTTTGAGGCAACGACATGCATCACAACAATCGCAAGGAGAAGATTTGTCTGCATCCGGATCCGGATGTGAGATGAACGTGCGCTTGGCAGACCTGGCAGCGACCTACTCTCCCGCGTCTTGAGACGAAGTACCATCAGCGCTGGAGCGTTTCACGGCCGAGTTCGGAATGGGATCGGGTGCAGCCGCTCCGCCATAACCACCAGGTCGGCGAAACGCACGTTCAAATCGAGAAGCTGTTCAAGCGCGATCCGAGGATCGTCGCCAAGCGCGATCCGAGGATCGTCGCCAAGCGCGATCCGAGGATCGTCGCCAAGCGCGATCCGAGGATCGTCGCAGCGCGATCCAAAGGATCGTCGTTTTGTGCCAAGGCGACGTCTGCGTTTTGCCTACGGGCGAAGCCCGCAAGCGCGACTGCGCGTCGCCGGTCGTCCGGCGCCCTCGCGGAGCATAGGCCCGTAAGGGCCGCTCATGCGTGAGCGCTGGCAGACCATCCGACTTTGTCGGATGGATATTAGGAATGAGAACGATCAAGCCGATCGAACTATTAGTACCGGTAAGCTTCAAGCGTTGCCGCTCTTCCACACCCGGCCTATCAACGTGGTCGTCTTCCACGGTTCTCAGGGAATACTCGTTTCAAGGTGGGTTTCCCGCTTAGATGCCTTCAGCGGTTATCCCGTCCGGATATAGCTACCCTGCAATGCGGCTGGCGCCACAACAGGTCCACCAGAGATCCGTCCATCCCGGTCCTCTCGTACTAGGGACAGATCCTTTCAATATTCCTACACCCACGGCAGATAGGGACCGAACTGTCTCACGACGTTCTGAACCCAACTCACGTACCGCTTTAAATGGCGAACAGCCATACCCTTGGGACCTGCTCCAGCCCCAGGATGCGATGAGTCGACATCGAGGTGCCAAACAACCCCGTCGATATGGACTCTTGGGGGTCATCAGCCTGTTATCCCCGGCGTACCTTTTATCCGTTGAGCGATGGCCCTTCCACACGGGACCACCGGATCACTATGACCGACTTTCGTCTCTGCTCGACTTGTCAGTCTCGCAGTCAGGCAGGCTTATGCCATTGCACTCAGCGAACGATTTCCGACCGTTCTGAGCCCACCATCGCGCGCCTCCGTTACTCTTTAGGAGGCGACCGCCCCAGTCAAACTACCCACCATACATTGTCCCGGACCCGGATAACGGGCCGCGGTTAGACATCCATAGTGATAAGGGTGGTATTTCAAGGGTGGCTCCACCTGAGCTGGCGCCCAGGCTTCAAAGCCTACCACCTATCCTACACATGCCACTACGAATGCCAATGTAAAGCTATAGTAAAGGTGCACGGGGTCTTTCCGTCTAACCGCAGGAACCCCGCATCTTCACGGGGAATTCAATTTCACTGAGTCTATGCTGGAGACAGCGGGGAAGTCGTTACGCCATTCGTGCAGGTCGGAACTTACCCGACAAGGAATTTCGCTACCTTAGGACCGTTATAGTTACGGCCGCCGTTTACTGGGGCTTCGATTCAGAGCTTGCACCCCTCCTCTTAACCTTCCAGCACCGGGCAGGCGTCAGACCCTATACGTCGTCTTGCGACTTCGCAGAGCCCTGTGTTTTTGATAAACAGTCGCTACCCCCTGGTCTGTGCCACCCTCCTCTGCTTGCGCAAAAAAGGGTCACGCTTCTTCCGAAGTTACGCGTGCAATTTGCCGAGTTCCTTCAGCATAGTTCTCTCAAGCGCCTTGGTATACTCTACCAGACCACCAGTGTCGGTTTCGGGTACGGTCTATAAGGAGGAGCTATTTCCTGGAACCACTCCGCTGCCCTTTCAATCCGATAAGATTGGACAACTTGTGTGATCCGTCACTACCTCCAGGCTCACGAATATTAACGTGATTCCCATCGACTACGCGTTTCCGCCTCGTCTTAGGGGCCGGCTAACCCTGCTCAGATTAACTTTAAGCAGGAACCCTTGGTCTTTCGGCGGGGGAGTCTCTCACTCCCCTTACGTTACTCATGTCAGCATTCGCACTTCTGATACCTCCACCGCCCCTCACGGGTACGGCTTCACTGGCTTACAGAACGCTCCGCTACCGCTCGTGATTGCTCACGAACCCTAAGCTTCGGTGTA
>NZ_RZSV01000021.1:16240-18740 GCF_004023205.1 Mesorhizobium sp. M1A.F.Ca.IN.020.03.2.1
AGGACCTCGCTGGCGGCTTCGCATCGAAGCGCGCCGCCGCAAACGCAAACGGCCTGCGTTGGCGGGCCGGTCTGGATTGGTGTGGGGATTTGGCTTTTCTGCCGGCGCTGCGTCGGTTCGCTGCTTGCGGGCCTGATGACCGCTCACATTCGCCGGCCAGTATGGCCAGCTACAAAAACGCCCGCACGAGGCGGGCGTTTTTGGATTGGTTGCGGGGACAGGATTTGAACCTGTGACCTTCAGGTTATGAGCCTGACGAGCTACCGGGCTGCTCCACCCCGCGTCACCATAGAGGTAAGTTTGCGCTTACCGTATTCAAGGGACCGCCCAATGAAAGGGCCGCTTGCGCGGCCCGGGATCCCGTTTGGCGGGCCTCATGCATGTCGCTCAAAAGTGTTAGCGGTTTTGAGGCAACGACATGCATCACAACAATCGCAAGGAGAAGATTTGTCTGCATCCGGATCCGGATGTGAGATGAACGTGCGCTTGGCAGACCTGGCAGCGACCTACTCTCCCGCGTCTTGAGACGAAGTACCATCAGCGCTGGAGCGTTTCACGGCCGAGTTCGGAATGGGATCGGGTGCAGCCGCTCCGCCATAACCACCAGGTCGGCGAAACGCACGTTCAAATCGAGAAGCTGTTCAAGCGCGATCCGAGGATCGTCGCCAAGCGCGATCCGAGGATCGTCGCCAAGCGCGATCCGAGGATCGTCGCCAAGCGCGATCCGAGGATCGTCGCAGCGCGATCCAAAGGATCGTCGTTTTGTGCCAAGGCGACGTCTGCGTTTTGCCTACGGGCGAAGCCCGCAAGCGCGACTGCGCGTCGCCGGTCGTCCGGCGCCCTCGCGGAGCATAGGCCCGTAAGGGCCGCTCATGCGTGAGCGCTGGCAGACCATCCGACTTTGTCGGATGGATATTAGGAATGAGAACGATCAAGCCGATCGAACTATTAGTACCGGTAAGCTTCAAGCGTTGCCGCTCTTCCACACCCGGCCTATCAACGTGGTCGTCTTCCACGGTTCTCAGGGAATACTCGTTTCAAGGTGGGTTTCCCGCTTAGATGCCTTCAGCGGTTATCCCGTCCGGATATAGCTACCCTGCAATGCGGCTGGCGCCACAACAGGTCCACCAGAGATCCGTCCATCCCGGTCCTCTCGTACTAGGGACAGATCCTTTCAATATTCCTACACCCACGGCAGATAGGGACCGAACTGTCTCACGACGTTCTGAACCCAACTCACGTACCGCTTTAAATGGCGAACAGCCATACCCTTGGGACCTGCTCCAGCCCCAGGATGCGATGAGTCGACATCGAGGTGCCAAACAACCCCGTCGATATGGACTCTTGGGGGTCATCAGCCTGTTATCCCCGGCGTACCTTTTATCCGTTGAGCGATGGCCCTTCCACACGGGACCACCGGATCACTATGACCGACTTTCGTCTCTGCTCGACTTGTCAGTCTCGCAGTCAGGCAGGCTTATGCCATTGCACTCAGCGAACGATTTCCGACCGTTCTGAGCCCACCATCGCGCGCCTCCGTTACTCTTTAGGAGGCGACCGCCCCAGTCAAACTACCCACCATACATTGTCCCGGACCCGGATAACGGGCCGCGGTTAGACATCCATAGTGATAAGGGTGGTATTTCAAGGGTGGCTCCACCTGAGCTGGCGCCCAGGCTTCAAAGCCTACCACCTATCCTACACATGCCACTACGAATGCCAATGTAAAGCTATAGTAAAGGTGCACGGGGTCTTTCCGTCTAACCGCAGGAACCCCGCATCTTCACGGGGAATTCAATTTCACTGAGTCTATGCTGGAGACAGCGGGGAAGTCGTTACGCCATTCGTGCAGGTCGGAACTTACCCGACAAGGAATTTCGCTACCTTAGGACCGTTATAGTTACGGCCGCCGTTTACTGGGGCTTCGATTCAGAGCTTGCACCCCTCCTCTTAACCTTCCAGCACCGGGCAGGCGTCAGACCCTATACGTCGTCTTGCGACTTCGCAGAGCCCTGTGTTTTTGATAAACAGTCGCTACCCCCTGGTCTGTGCCACCCTCCTCTGCTTGCGCAAAAAAGGGTCACGCTTCTTCCGAAGTTACGCGTGCAATTTGCCGAGTTCCTTCAGCATAGTTCTCTCAAGCGCCTTGGTATACTCTACCAGACCACCAGTGTCGGTTTCGGGTACGGTCTATAAGGAGGAGCTATTTCCTGGAACCACTCCGCTGCCCTTTCAATCCGATAAGATTGGACAACTTGTGTGATCCGTCACTACCTCCAGGCTCACGAATATTAACGTGATTCCCATCGACTACGCGTTTCCGCCTCGTCTTAGGGGCCGGCTAACCCTGCTCAGATTAACTTTAAGCAGGAACCCTTGGTCTTTCGGCGGGGGAGTCTCTCACTCCCCTTACGTTACTCATGTCAGCATTCGCACTTCTGATACCTCCACCGCCCCTCACGGGTACGGCTTCACTGGCTTACAGAACGCTCCGCTACCG
>NZ_RZSV01000021.1:23740-41693 GCF_004023205.1 Mesorhizobium sp. M1A.F.Ca.IN.020.03.2.1
CCGATCGAGACGGCATCTTTTGACGAAAAGAGCGACCTCTCCGCCGACGAGGTGGAAAAGGTAGTGCGCGAAGCCGGCAACGGCCTGAGCGACGGCGCCGTCCAGGTTGCGGCGCTTCATTATGTCGACCCGCAGCGCTTCGGCGACGCCTTCGCCGAGAGCATGGCGGGTTCCTACGACGTCAAGATCACGCCGGAGAACGTCTCGGTGGCGCCGCGCGCCACGCCGGACGACCAGACGCCGGCCTTCGCCGAGGAAATCATCCCTTTCACCGAGGACACCGATATCACCGACGCCTTCGCTGATTCGGGCTACACCGGCGATGACGCCACCGGCATGTCGGAAGCGATCGGCAAGCTCTTGAACGCGACGGCGCTCAAGGCCGGCACGGTGCTGCGCGTCGGCCTGGAGGTGCGCGGCGACGTCGCCAAGGTAGTCCGCACCAGCGTTTACGACCGCACCACGCATATCGTGACCATCGCGCTCGACGATCGCGGACAGTTCGTGCCGGCGCAGGAGCCGGAGCCCAATCCCGAATTGCTGACGGCGTTCGATGATTCGCAGCCGGTGGTGGTGCGCGGCAACCTGCCCAACGTCTATGACGGCATCTATCGAGCCGCCTTTTCCTATGGCATGTCGAAATCGATGACCCAGAAGCTGATCAAGCTTCTTGCCTCGGACGTCGACTTCCAGTCGCGGCTTTCGCCGTCGGACCGTCTCGAGGTCCTGTTTTCGCAGCCCGACGGCGACGACCAGACCTCCGACAGTTCTGAGCTTCTCTACGTCTCAGCCACCTTCGGCGGCCAGACGCGCAATTTCTACCGCTTCCAGATGCAGGACGGCGGCACCGACTATTTCGACGAGAACGGGTCGAGCGCCGAGCAATTCCTGCTGCGCAATCCGCTGCCCGCCGGCAAGTTCCGCTCCGGTTTCGGCGCGCGCCGGCACCCGATTCTGGGATATGTGCGCATGCACACCGGCGTCGATTGGGCCGCGCCCATCGGCACGCCTATCATCGCCGCCGGCAACGGTGTTGTCGAAAAGGTCGGCTGGGCCGGCGGCTACGGCAAGCAGATCATCATCCGCCACGCCAATGGCTACGAGACCTCCTACAATCACCAGAGCGCTTTCGCCAAAGGGATCGAGCCGGGCGTGCGCGTGCGTCAGGGCCAGGTCATCGGCTATCTCGGCCAGACCGGCCTCGCCACCGGCCCGCACCTCCACTACGAGCTGATCGTCAACGGCACCAAGGTCGACCCGATGCGCGTCCGCCTGCCGGTCGGCAAGGTGCTGAAGGGCGACGATCTCGTTGCCTTCAAGCGCGAGCGCGAGCGTATCGACGACCTGCTCAAGCAGGAAGACGGAAATTCGCTGAAGGTCGCCAGCGCCAAGACCGATTCGCAGCTTCCCAACTAATCCGGCGAATCGCCCGTCTGCCGTGGCCAGGGCAGCGCCTGTCCGGGCACGGTGAGCCAGGCGAGGATCGACGATAGCAGGCAAAGCAGCGTCGTGACGGCGGCGACCGCGGCAAAGGCCGAATCGCTTGCCGCAATCCTCAACGCGTCGAGATTGGCCGCGAGCCCGGACGCCGGCGGTTCGCCGAAACCGGGCATGCCGGCAGGGCTGCCGGTCGATCGCGCATAGACGAAAGCCGCGAGCGAGCCCATCGCCGCCACCGCGATCAGGCCGCCGATGCGCGAGACGGCATTGTTGATGCCGGATGCCGCGCCCGTGTCCTTGTCCTCGACGGAGGTCATGATCGCCGTCGACAGCGGCGACACGACGAGCGCCATGCCGAGCCCCATCACCGCCATCAGCGGAAAGGTCCCGGTCCAGAAATTGTGGATCCCGGCATGGGCGAGCAGGGCCATGCCGGCAAAGGCGATGGCGACGACCAAGCTGCCGGCGGCGATCGGCAGGCGCGGGCCGATCTTGTCGGACCACTGGCCGACCGGCCCCGACAGCAGCGCGATCAATGCCGACAGCGGCAGGAAGATGAAGCCGACCTCGGCCGAACTCAGGCCCCAGCCCGCGATCAGAACCATGGGCAGGTAGAACAGGTTCGCCGACAGCGCGAAATAGAGGAAGAAGGTCGCGAGATTGGCGCCGGCGAAGGCCCCGATGCGAAACAGGCCGAGATCGATCATCGGCTCGCGCTGCCAGCGCTCATAGAGAATGAAAATGAAAAGCAGGACGACGCCGGCGACGATCGCCGGCCCGGCCATTATCCCGCCGCCCTCGGCGTTCATCGCCGTCAGCCCATAGGCCAGCGCCCCGAAGGCGAGCGTGGCGAGCGCGGCGCCCCCGAGGTCGAGGCTGCGCTTTTCGATCGGCTGGTCCGCCGGTATCTTGGCGAGCAGCAGATAGATCGAAACCAGTCCGAGCGGCAGGTTGACGGCAAAGATCGTGCGCCAGACGCCGTTGCCGAAAGTCGACAGCACGAAGCCGCCGAGCACCGGCCCGAGCGCCGTGGTCAGCGCCGAGGCCGCGGCCCAGATGCCGATCGCCCGGCCACGCTCCTTTTTGGGGTAGGCCTTGGCGATGATGGCGAGGCTGCCCGGCACCATGACGGCGGCGCCGACGCCTTGAATGGCGCGGAACACGATCAGCATTGCCGGATTGGGCGCCAGCGCGCAGGCGAGCGACGCCGCGATGAAGACCGCTATGCCGGTCACGAATGCGCGCCTGAGGCCGAATCGGTCGCCGGCGGCGCCACCGGCCAGAATCAGCGCCGAAAGCGTCAGCGCATAGGCGTTGGAGATCCATTGCGCTTGCGCCAGGCTGGCGCCGAGATCGACGCGCAAGGCCGGCATGGCGATCGCCAGGATCGAACCGTCGATGAAGCCGAGCGCCGAGGCCAGAATTGCCGCGACCAGCACGAACTTGCGCTGCGTCTGCGGGCAAAAGGTGCCGTTCGCGCGCGTCGCGGTCGAAAGCGAATCGGCTGTGGCTTCACTCGAGGAAGGCATGAAAACCTGCTTAGCTCTCCGGCGTATCGGTAACAACGAGCCAGAAGATTGCAGTTCTGAAACCAGTTTGGTCTGACAGCATGGCCAGGAAGGTAGCCATCGTAAATGCAAACGAGCCGTCGCGTGCTAGGTTCCGGCCGGTCATTCCAGAAGGGGAAGAGCCAGCCTATGCTTCATCACCCGCTGCTCAGCGCGGGTTCATCCTGGCGATGCAGCGGATCTATGCAACCGCCCTGCGCGGCTCATTGCTGCGCAAAATCATCGACTGAAGACCCGCCGACGAACTCGACGGTCACGCCCGGCGACACCAGCTTGGCGAGCTCTCGCGCATCCCAGTTGGTCAGGCGCACGCAACCGTGGCTTTCGGTCTTGCCGATCTTGGAAGGATCGGGCGTGCCGTGGATGCCGTAGGTCGGCTTGTCCAGCGCGATCCAGACCGAGCCGACCGGACCGTTCGGCCCCGGCGGGATGGTCAGGATCTTGTCGTTCTGGCCCTGCTTGAAATTGATGCTGGGATTATAGGTGTAATTGGGATCGAGCGCGATGCGCGACACGGTGTGGATGCCGGTGGGCGACGGTGTGTCGGCCGAACCGATGGTGGCCGGATAGGCCGCGACCAGCTTGCCGGCCGCGTCATAAGCGAAAACTTCCTTCTTGTCCTTGTCGGCGACGATGCGGGCAACCGGCGTCGACACAAGCTGGCCGAAATTGGCGACCTTGACGATGGTCCCGGGACGGTTGAAGTCAAGGCCTTTGTTGATCGACTTCAGATAGCCTTCGTCCATGTGGAAGCGCTCGGCGAGCGCCTCGGTGACCGAGGTGTAACCCATGCGGTCGAGCTTGGCCTTCTGGCTGTAATCTTCCGGAATCGAGGCGACATAGGGTCCGGCCACGTCCTCGGGCGTGATCGTGTAGGAGGCGAAGGCGTCGCCCCCCGACTGGGCGAGCGCCGCCTTGATGGCGGCCGAGTCGGTCGATTTCAGATTGCTGCCGGTGATCTGGTTGTAGGCGGCCAGGGCCTTGTCGACATTCGAGCCGAAGCGGCCGTCGATGACTCCCGGCGAGGCGCCGGCGCGGTCGAGCAGCACTTGGAGTTCGGCCACGTCCTGGCGCACGCCGAGCGAAAGCGACGGATCGACGGTCGCCTTGCCGCCCGTGTCCGGCGGCAGCGCGGCCTGGGTCTCCGGATTGACTTGCAGCACGTCCCCCTGCCCAGGGTGCGGTTCGATCGATGCTTCGTTCAGCGGCTCGCGCTTGATGGTGTCCGACCTTGGCGCCTCCGGATAGGTTGTGGCATACCCTTCGTCGCTCGGCGCCGGCGGATAGGCCTCGACGGAATTGCCGCTGTTGGAATCGTAGTCGTCGACCGGCGGCGGGATATACCGGCCGTTCTCGTCCAGCTGCCTGCGGCGGAAGCGGGCCATGTCGTCGGGATCGTCGAGATAATAACGGTCGTCGTCCTCGACGGGCGCACGCCCGAGCTCCTGCATCCGCAGCTGACGGCGCAGCGCCCGGCGATCGAGCCGGGTCTGCGGCGGCTGGATGGCGATCACCTTTCCGGTATCGGCATCGACAAGCACCCGGTTGCCCCTGGCATCGTAGTAGATGTCGATATTGCCGTCCTGGGCGAGCAGGAGCGCGCCGTGCTGAGCGGACCGAACCGTCTTCTGCGCGCCTTCCAGACTCGGCGCTGCGAGCGCGCCGGAAGCCGCCAGCCCGGCCGCGAGTGCCGAAAGGGAAAAGATCGTGCGCAGCATGTGGGTCAGGCTCTCCGGTCGGCTCGGTCTTGCTGGGCGAACCCTTCGCCAGCAAACCAGTTACCAAAACTAAGGTTCCAATATGAACCGGGCATGAAGATGGCGGATTTCCGGCGTTTCACCATGGTCCCCAACCGAATGTCAGTGCAGCCCCAATTCGCTGCGCGCCAGTTTCGTCAGCTTCAGCACGACCAGGCGGTGGCTTTCGCGCAGGTAGTCCTTCAGCGCGGCATCATCCACGCTTTGGCTTGTCTGGCGCTGGATCCATTTCATGCCGCGCGACGCGAGATAGGGCGCGGGCCGACAGCCCGGCTGTTCCTTCAGCACGTCAAAGGCCATGTCGGAGCATTTGAAGGTAACGAAGACCTCGCCTTCCCGGTCATGGCCGCCGATCGCGAACACCTTGCCGCCGACCTTCCAGACGTGAGCCCCGCCCCACTGCACGACATGGGTCGTGGCGGGCAGCGTGGCGCAGAAGCCGTTATAGTCCTCGAGCTTCATTGGAATCGGCCTCCGGGAACCGCAATCAAGCCCGGTTCTGCAGCAGGGCGCTGTGGAAAAGCAAGAGCGCGCCGCCCCTGCCGGATGCGACGCGCTCCTCGTATCCTTGTTTGCGCAATTCGGACGGAAAACCGCCAAGCGCTTTTCCTGGAATGGCTCCGGTCACATGCCCCGGCTCGACTCAGGCGGCGGCTTCAGCCGCCACCACCGTCGGCTTCGAACGGAAGTTCAGGCGATCGGAACCGGCGGTGACCTTGACGGTCGAGCCGTCGAGGATTTCGCCGAGCAGGATCTTCTCCGCCAGTGGATCCTGCAGTTCCTTCTGCATCACCCGCTTCAGCGGCCTGGCGCCATAGGCCGGATCGTAGCCCTTGCCGGCCAGCCACTCGATCGCATCGTGATCGAGCGACAGCGTGATCTTGCGATCGACAAGCAGGTTCTCCAGCCGCTTGAGCTGAATCTCGACGATGCGGTCCATATCCTGGCGGCGCAGCCGGTGGAACAGGATCACCTCGTCGACGCGGTTGAGGAACTCCGGACGGAACGAGGCTCTCACCACGCCCATCACCTCGTCGCGCACGGCATCGACGTCCTGGTCGTCGCGGAGATTGACCAGATATTCGGCGCCGAGATTCGACGTCATGATGATCAGCGTGTTGCGGAAGTCGACCGTGCGGCCCTGACCGTCGGTCAACCGGCCGTCGTCGAGCACCTGGAGCAGCACGTTGAACACGTCCGGATGCGCCTTCTCGATCTCGTCGAACAGCACGACCTGGTAGGGCCGGCGCCGCACCGCTTCGGTGAGCGCGCCGCCCTCCTCATAGCCGACATAGCCGGGAGGCGCGCCGATCAGCCGGGCGACCGAGTGCTTCTCCATGAACTCCGACATGTCGATGCGCACCATGGCGCTCTCGTCGTCAAACAGGAAGGCGGCGAGCGCCTTGGTGAGCTCCGTCTTGCCGACGCCGGTCGGACCCAGGAACATGAACGAGCCGATCGGCCGGTTCGGATCCTGCAGACCCGCACGGGCGCGCCGCACGGCCTTGGAGACCGCCTGCACCGCCTCGCCCTGGCCGACGACGCGCTTGCCGATCTCGTCCTCCATACGCAACAGCTTCTCGCGCTGTCCCTCAAGCATCTTGTCGACCGGAATGCCGGTCCAGCGTGACACGACATGGGCGACGTGGTCAGGCGTGACCACCTCTTCCACCATGCCGGCCTTACCGTCCTGGGCTTCGGCTTCCTTGAGCTTCTTCTCCAGCTCCGGGATCTTGCCGTAGGCAAGCTCGCCGGCGCGCTGGAACTCGCCCTTGCGCTGGGCAATCGCCAGCTCGTTGCGCATCTCGTCGAGCTGCTTCTTCAGGTCGGCGGCAAGGCCGAGCTTGTGCTTTTCGGCCTGCCACTTGGCGGTCAGCTCGGTCGACTGCTCCTCGAGGTCGGCCAGATCCTTCTCCAGCTTGGTCAGCCGGTCCTTAGAGGCGTCATCCTTCTCGACCTTCAGCGCCTCGCGTTCGATCTTGAGCTGCATGATGCGGCGGTCGATCTCATCCAGCGCCTCGGGCTTGGAATCGACCTGCATCCTCAACCGCGATGCGGCTTCGTCCACCAGGTCGATCGCCTTGTCCGGCAGGAAACGGTCAGCGATGTAGCGGTTGGAAAGCGTCGCGGCCGAAACCAGCGCCGAATCGGAGATGCGCACCTTGTGGTGCTGCTCGTATTTCTCCTTCAAGCCGCGCAGGATCGAGACAGTGTCCTCGACCGTCGGCTCGTCGACGAAAACGGGCTGGAAGCGGCGGGCGAGCGCCGCGTCCTTCTCGACATGCTTGCGGTATTCGTCGAGCGTAGTCGCACCGACGCAGTGCAGCTCGCCGCGCGCCAGCGCAGGCTTCAAAAGGTTCGAGGCGTCCATCGCGCCATCGGCCTTGCCGGCACCGACCAGTGTGTGCATCTCGTCGATGAACAGAATGATGCCGCCTGCGGCGGAAGTGACTTCCGACAGCACGGCCTTCAGCCGCTCCTCGAACTCGCCGCGATACTTGGCGCCGGCAATCAGCGCGCCCATGTCGAGCGCCATCAGCCGCTTGTCCTTCAGCGATTCCGGCACGTCGCCATTGACGATGCGCAGCGCCAGGCCTTCGGCGATCGCCGTCTTGCCGACGCCGGGCTCGCCGATCAGCACGGGATTGTTCTTGGTGCGGCGCGACAGCACCTGGATGGTGCGGCGGATCTCGTCGTCGCGGCCGATGACCGGGTCGAGCTTGCCCGCCCGCGCATCCGCGGTCAGGTCGCGGGCGTATTTCTTCAGCGCGTCGTAGCCCTGCTCGGCACTGGCCGAATCGGCGGTGCGGCCCTTGCGGACATCGTTGATAACCTGGTTCAGCGCCTGCGCGGTGACACCGGCCTTGGCCAGGATGTCGGCGGTCTTCGCCGACTTCTCCATGGCGAGCGCCTGCAGCAACCGCTCCACGGTAACGAAGCTGTCGCCGGCCTTCTTGGCCAGTTCCTCTGCGGTCGAAAACACCTTGGCAAGCGGCTGGGCGAGATAGAGCTGGCCGTTGCCGCCTTCGACCTTGGGCATAGCCTCCAACGCCGCCTCGACGCCGAGCTTCACGTCGCGAATGCTGCCGCCGGCGCGCTCGATCAGAGAGGCGGCAAGGCCCTCGTCATCGTCGACGAGCACCTTGAGCATATGTTCGGGAGTGAATTGCTGGTGGTTGCGCGAGAGCGCCATGGTCTGCGCGGACTGGAGGAAACCGCGCACGCGCTCGGAATACTTCTCCGTATTCATGTATGTCTCCTTCCATCACCGGCCCGCTTTGCGGCACCGGATCAGATTGCGGTGACGGGCCCGCTCATTCGAGCCGAGTCCTGTTCAGCCGAGATATGGTGTATTAGCTCAGGTCTCTCAAGACGCCCTGATGCCGGTCAGCGCAGAATATTCCAGGGCCTGGTCGCCCGAAGCGCGCAGCGGTTTTGTGCGAACATTAGGCATTAAAACAAGGGCTTAAGTGCTGCGGCTGCGTGACGCGCGACATTGACGGCTTCATGATCGTCCACCGCTCGCGCCCAGGGTGACGAGAAGCTCGTCCAGTTGCCCGAACGTTTCGCCCATCGCATCCGCCGCACCGGTGCCGGCAGCGTCGAGAGCCTCCTTCGAGGGATAGAGCTCGTGCAGGACCAGCAGCGTCTTGCCACCTTTTTCCTCGAAGGTCACCGTCGTGACGGGTCCACCCTCACCGCCTTCGTCATTGGTCCAGACGAGGCGCGAGTGCGGTGTCACTTCGATGTACCTGCCGAAGAACACGTCAAGGTTTGAGGCATCGTGGCCGAACGCCAAACGGTACCTGCCCCCGATACGGACATCCATCTCGCAGGAACGCAGCACCATTCCCATCGACTTCGGCGCCCACCACTGCTTGAACAGCTCAGGCTTGGTCCACGCCTCGAACACGATGCGCGCCGGAGCGTTGAAGGTTCGCGTGACGACGAGCTCGCGGTCCGACGTCCGTTCCACCGTCGTGCGGTTCTGCATCGGTGTGGCCTCACTCCCTTTGCTTGCGTCCATCGACCTTCTCCTTTCGTTTCAGTTCCTCGACCACCTTCTCCAACCCGTCGAAGCGTGCGTCCCAGAGCTGGCGGTACCTCTCGATCCATGCCGCCTCTTGCTCCATCCCGCGCAGGCCGAGCTTGCAGGTCCGCACACGCCCGACCTTTTCCGTGCTGACGAGCCCCGCTTGCTCCAAGACATCGACGTGCTTCTTCATGCCCGTGAGGGTCATGTGGAACTTCTCGGCCAGTTCCGTGATCGAAGCGTCCGCACGGCCGAGCTGCTCCAGCACGCCGCGTCGGGTCGCATCCGAGAGCGCGGCGAACGAAGCATCGAGGCGGGTCTTGATATACTGAACCATATGGTTCAGTATTAGTGCACAAATTACCGCCATGCAAGGAAACGAAAGCGCGTCGCGCTGAAACGGATTCAGGCGACGTGCTTTAGGCACGCACAACGAAAAACGGCGGAGAAACCTCTCCGCCGTTCGAATTGCCTGGAAATAGACCTGCGGTCAGCTATCTGCGTCGGCGACTGCCGGCTCGCCGGCGCCGCCTGCCGGCTCACCGGCGCCGTTCTCGCTCGGCGCTGCATTTGCCTCTTTGGCGGCAGTCGCGCTGCCGCTGTCCGCGACGTTGCCGCCATCGGCGGCGCTGTCCGCCCGGCCGGCATTGCTTTCATCGGCATTGCCCTGCTCGGCGCTATGGCCCTGCTCGGCATTGCCGCGACCGCGACGTGGACGTCTCTGCCGACGCCCACCGCCATTGTCCGTGCCGGCTTCGTTGCGCTCGGCCTGGGCAGCAAGGCCCGCAGGCGAGAAGCTGTCGAGCAGCGGAGCCTGGTCGGCCACAACGCCGTCTTCGGCGGAGCCCTCCGGCATGGCCTGCGCCTCATTGCGGCGGCTCTGATCGAACTGCTGACCGCCATGTTCGCCGCGCTCTCGCTGACCATTGTCGCCGCGCTGACCGTTCTGACCGTACTGGCCATAGCCGCCATTGCGGCGGTCGCGGTGCCTGTCACGACCATTATTGTCGCGCCGGTTGTTGTCGCGGCCGTTTTCCTGGTTGTAGGCGAGTTCCGCCGGCGTGCCTTCGATCACCGGCTGCGGCCCGGAACCGTTCGCGGCGGCCTGCGACTCGCCGGCATTTGCGTTGCCGACCGTGTCGAACTCGTCGCGATCCTCATCGACGTCGTCATCGAAGTCGTCGCGGTTCTGGTGGGCGTTCTGGATGGGCATCTGCGCCTGCGCGGCCGCGATGATGCGATTGTAGTGCTCGGCGTGCTGAAGATAGTTCTCCGCCATCACCCGGTCGCCGGAGCTTTGCGCGTCACGGGCGAGTGCAGCATATTTTTCGGCGATCTGCTGAGCCGATCCGCGGATCTTCACGTCCGGACCGTTGCTCTCATAGTTGCGCGTCAGGGGATTGGGCCCCTTGCGATTGTTGTTGCCACCGCCGCCATTGTTGTTGCGACCGCGCATGCGCCTGTTCTGCTGTTGTGGCCTCATTCGACTCTCTTCATGTGAATTTTCTAAAACTCGTCGCGAACGGTGGCACTCATGCAGCCGACCGTTTCGTTTTTTCACCGGCGTTCGCCCGCATCGATTGCGTTGGCGCCACGTGCCATCCTGTTCCGGTTACATCACTTGCCGGACGATTCCCGCACGAAGCATGGGCGTCGTTTGCGCAAGGAGGCAGCTATTTCCAAGGAAAACCGAATCGCTAAGAGCACTGCCTGCTTCGTCTCATCCGGTTAAGCCGGAACCTAGCTGCATTCCCTAATATTGCCAAGCGTTTTTTCGCACTGCATCAGGGCTTTCAACGCTCAAACACCAGAACCCTGTCGTTTCCGCCAAGATCGCGTCGCGCCTCCGACAGCCTGTAGCCGGCTGCCGCGAAGATTGCGGTCACCTCGCTTTGCTGCGTATGGCCGATCTCGACCGCTACCTTGCCCTGCGCTTCCAGAAATCCTTCCGCCTCTCCGGCGATGATCCTATAGGGGATCAGCCCGTCCACACCGCCATCGAGGGCCTGGCGTGGATCGAAATCGCGGACCTCGTCCTGCAGATTTCCAATGTCTCGACTGGGTATATAGGGTGGATTCGCGGCAATTAAATGGTATCGGCCCGAAACTTTTTCGAACCAGTTGGAATGCAGGGCCTTGAAGCGCCCGCCGAGCCCCAGATCCGCGGCGTTTCGCGTAGCAGTCGCCAGCGCGCCGGGTGAAATATCGACGCCGGTCGCGGTCGCCGCCGGAATCGCGCTGAGCAGCGCCAGCGCGATTGCGCCGGTTCCGGTGCCGAGATCGAGGATACGGCACTGGCCAAGCCTTTCGGCCGTCGACTTGGCGAAGGGCAGGATCGCGTCGACCAGCGTCTCGGTATCGGGGCGCGGCTCCAGCGTGTCCGGCGACAGCGACAGCCGCAGCCCATAGAACTCGCGATAGCCGAGAATGCGATGCACCGGCTCACCTGCGACGCGACGCCTCAGGGCCGCCTCGATTGCCGCAAGAGCCGCAGAATCCACCGTTCGGCCCGGCTCCGCGATAGCCTGGGTGCGCGTGGTTTCGGAAAAATGCTCGACGATCAGCCTGGAATCGAGCGCCGGATCGGCAATGCCGGCGGGAGCGAGCCGCTCCCTCGCCGCGTGCAGCAGCGGTCGAAGTGCCGAGGGCAAAGGATCAGCCATCAATACCCATGTCGGCGAGCAGCTTCGACTGATGGTCGGCGATCAGCGCGTCGATCACCTCGTCGAGCTCGCCCATCATCACCCGGTCGAGCTTGTAAAGGGTGAGGTTGATGCGGTGGTCGGTGACGCGTCCCTGCGGGAAATTATAGGTGCGGATGCGCTCCGAGCGATCGCCCGAGCCGACCTGCGATTTTCGCGACGACGAGCGCTCCTCGTCCGCGCGGCTGCGTTCCAGGTCATAGAGCCGCGCCCGTAAAATCTGCATGGCCCGCGCCCGGTTCTGGTGCTGCGACTTTTCCGCCTGCACCACCATGATGCCCGTCGGCAGATGCGTGATGCGCACCGCCGAATCGGTGGTGTTGACGTGCTGCCCGCCGGAGCCGGACGCGCGCATCGTGTCGATGCGGATGTCCTCTGCCCGGATATCGATATCGACCTCCTCGGCCTCGGGCAGTACGGCGACCGTCGCCGCCGAGGTATGGATCCGCCCGCCGGCCTCGGTTTCCGGCACGCGCTGGACGCGATGCACGCCGGATTCGAATTTCAGCTGCGCGAACACGCCCTTGCCCGACACCGAGGCGATGATTTCCTTGTAGCCGCCGACTTCGCCTTCGCTCGCCGAAACGACCTCGAAACGCCAGCCGCGCGAGGCGGCGTAGCGCTCATACATGCGAAACAGATCGCCGGCGAACAGGGCCGCCTCGTCGCCGCCGGTGCCGGCGCGGATTTCGAGGATGGCGTTCCTGTCGTCGGCGGCATCCTTGGGGAGGAGCAGAATCTGGATATCCTTCTGCAGCACCTCGATGCGCTCCTTAACCTGCGGCAGGTCGGCCTCGGCCAGCGCCCGCATCTCGGCATCGATGTTCTTGTCGGCGAGCATCGCCTCGAGGTCGGCCTGTTCCTGCTCGGCGGCGCGCAGCGCCCGGATCTTGCCCACCATCTCCTGGATATCGGCATATTCGGAAGCCATTTTGACATAGGCATCGGCCGACGGCCCTGCCGACATCTGCGCTTCGAGCATGTCGAAACGCTTGACGACTTGGTCCATGCGGTCGCGGGGCAGGTTGATCATGGGCTTGGGACTTCGGTGGACTTCACGTCAGGACGAGTCGAAACTGGCGAGTTTCGAGAACCGGAGCGGAATGTACATTTAGGTACATGAGCACCTGAAGCGCTGAAAATCGACATTTGCAGACCGCCCTCACGTGAATCTAGAGCGGAATGGAGCGGTCGTCGGCAAAGGCTTGCAGCAGCGCCCGCATCGGCGTTCCTTGGGCGGGGGCCATCAGATTGTCGCTGAAGAAGGCTTCCAGCTCCTGCAGCGGCAATTCGGTCAGCATCGCCTTGACCGGGCCGATCGAGGCCGGCGACATCGAGATCGAGCGGAAGCCGACGCCGATCAGCGCCATCGCCGAGATCGGCTTGCCCGCCAACTCGCCGCACAGCGTCACCGGCGTATGGTTGCGCGCGCCGGCGTCGGCGATCTGCTTCAGCACGCGCAGGAACGGTGCCGACAGCGTGTCGAAACGGTCGGCAAGCTGCGTGTTGCCGCGGTCCACTGCCATGACGAACTGGAAGAGGTCATTGGAACCGACCGAGACGAAGTCGACCGCCTTCATCAACTCGTCGAGCTGGAACAGCAGCGACGGCACCTCCAGCATCGCGCCGAGCTTGAGGCTCGTCGGCAAGTGATGCGCAAAACGCGACAGGTGCCGGACTTCGCGGTCGATGATCTCGCGCGCCTGCGCGATTTCCGACAGTTCCGTCACCATTGGCAGCATCAGCTTCAGCTCACGCCCGCCGCAAGCCTTGAGCAGCGCGCGGATCTGTGTCCTGAGGAGGCCGGGGCGGTCGAGGGTGAGCCGGATCGCCCGCCAGCCGAGTGCCGGGTTTTCCTCTTGCACCGCGCCCTTGAAATAGGGCAGCACCTTGTCGCCGCCGATGTCGATGGTACGGAAGGTGACCGGCTTGCCGCGCGCCGCCTCGAGCACATCGCGATAGAGCCGCTCCTGCGCCTCGGCGCGCGGAAAGGTCGAGGCCACCATGAACTGCAATTCGGTGCGGAACAGGCCGATGCCGGCCGCTCCCGATTCTGAAAGCTGCGGCAGGTCGACCGCAAGGCCGGCATTCATCAGGAGATCGACCGGGACGCCGTCCTTGGTCAGCGACGGCTTCTTGCGCAGCTCGCGATAGATTTCCTGCCGCCGAGCTCGGAAGCGGACCTTTTCGGCATAGGCGGCCTCGAGGTCGGACTGCGGCCGCAGGTGAATGGTGCCTTCCTCGCCGTCGACGATGATGGCATCGCCGTTTTCCGCCATGGAGACGGCGCCCTTGACCTGGCCTGCGACCGGAATGCCCATCGCGCGCGCGACAATGACGACATGGCTGGTGGCCGCGCCGTCCTCCAGCACCAGGCCGCGCAGCTTGTCCCTGGGATAGTCGAGCAGTTCGGCCGCACCCATCGAGCGGGCGACGATGATGGCATCCTTTGGCAGCGAGGCCGCGACATCCTCCGGACCGCGCCCCATCAGCTGGCGCAAGAGCCGGTTAGCGAGATCGTCGAAATCGCTCATGCGCTCGCGCAGATAGGGGTCCGTCATGTGCAGCATGCGTGCGCGCATGTCGCTCTGCACCTTCTCGACGGCCGCTTCCGCAGTCAGGCCGTTGCGGATCGCCTCTTCCAGCCGGCGTACCCAGCCGCGGTCGTTGGCGAACATGCGATACGCCTCGAGCACCTCTCGATGCTCACCCTCGAAAGCGACGTCCCGGCGCTCGAGCATGTCGTCGATCGACAGCCTCAGCGAGCCGAGCGAACGGTCCAGGCGACGCACCTCCTCCTCGCTGTCCTCGTTGAATAGGTTGGTGACGACGATGCGCGGCTCGTGCAGCACGACATGGCCAAGCCCGACGCCTTCGTTGAAGGCAAGACCGGTGAAGCTTGCCGGACGGCGCAGGTCAAGTTCGAGGCCCGGCCGGGTGAGACGGGCAAGATCGCCGGTGGCGACCATCTCGGCGATCACCATCGCCGTCGTTTCCAGCGCCTCGACCTCGTCGTCGCGATAGTGGCGCATGGTCTTGTTCTGCACCACCAGGACGCCCAGTGTGCGCCCTGCCCGCAGCACCGGCACGCCGAGGAAGGAATTGTAGATCTCTTCGCCCGTCTCCGGCAGGTAGGCGAAGGCCGGATGCTCCTGCGCGTTGGAGAGATTGAGCGGCCGCGCGCTGGCGGCGATGGTGCCGACCAGGCCTTGCCCGAGCCTCAACTGCGCCAAATGGACGGCGGTGGGGTTCAGACCTTCGGTGGCGTAGAGCTCCAGCACCGAATCGGCGCGCAGCACATAGAGCGAGCACACCTCGGCGACCATGTTGGAGGCGATGTCGCGCACGATACGGTCGAGCCGCTCCTGCGGCTCCAGCGGCTCCTGCATGAGCTCGCGGAGCCGTCTCAGCAGAACGCGCGGGCCACCGGCCATGTCACGCATCGCGGCTTCTTCTCCAATGGGCACGTTGCCCGCCGTAGCTTCCGCCACGGCCGGCGCTCACGCAATAACGGACTCAGTTCTTGCTATTGCTTATCGAGCCCGTAGACGGAATGCAAAGTACGAACTGCAAGTTCCGTATAGGGACCGTCGATCAGTATCGAGATTTTGATCTCGGAGGTGGTGATCGCCCGGATATTGATCGCTTTATCGGCCAGCGCCTTGAAGGCGGTGGCCGCGACGCCGGCATGGCTTCGCATGCCGATACCGATGACCGAGACCTTCGACATGCCGGCTTCCGACTGCACGACGTCGTAGCCGACATCGGCCTTCAGCCGCTCGAGCACTGCCAGCGCCTTGTCGATGTCGCCCGACGGTACCGTGAAGGTCATGTCGGTGAATTTGCCGTCCTCGGAAATGTTCTGGACGATCATATCGACATTGATGTTGGCCTCGGCCAGCGGGCCGAAGATGCCGGCGGCGACGCCTGGGCGGTCGCCGACGCGGCGCAGCGAGATCTGCGCTTCGTCCTTGGCATAGGCAATTCCGGTGACGACCTGCTGTTCCACGATCTCTTCCTCGTCGCAAATAAGCGTTCCGGGCGGATTGAGCAAATCCCCCATTCCGGGCGCGTCGGGATCGTCGAAGGACGACCGCACAAAGGTACGCACCCTGTGCACCATGGCAAGCTCCACCGACCGCACCTGCAGCACCTTGGCGCCGAGCGAGGCCATTTCGAGCATTTCCTCGAACGAAATCTTGGCCAACCGCCGGGCTTTCGGCTCGATGCGCGGATCAGTCGTGTAGACGCCGTCGACATCGGTGTAGATGTCGCAACGGTCGGCCTTGACCGCGGCCGCGATCGCCACGGCGCTGGTGTCGGAGCCGCCGCGGCCGAGGGTCGAGATGCGGTTGTCCGGGCCGATGCCCTGGAAACCGGCGATGACCGCCACCTGGCTCTCGCCGAAGCGCTTGATCAGGAACGCGCCGTCGATGTCGAGGATGCGCGCCGCGCCATGGGCGTTGTCGGTCTTGATCGGGATCTGCCAGCCCTGCCAGGAACGGGCATGGACACCCATGTTCTGCAGAGTTATCGCCAACAGGCCGGCCGTGACCTGCTCACCGGAGGCGACAACGGCGTCATATTCGCGCGCGTCGTGCATGGGCGAGGCCTCGCGCGTCCAGCCGACCAGCTCGTTGGTCTTGCCGGCCATGGCCGAAACCACCACGGCGACCTCATGGCCGGCATCGACTTCGCGTTTGACATGGCGCGCCACATTGCGGATGCGGGCGATGTCGGCGACAGAAGTTCCGCCGAATTTCATCACGATGCGCGCCATGGAAGCGAGATGCCTTTGACTGAAGCCGGCTTGGGGCCGGAAAACGGAAAATGCGCCCGGACCAGCCGAGCCGCGGAAATGCGCGGCCTCCTTAGCTAAAACAGCAAGGCTTCGCAAGCGAGGGCACGGGAGAAGCGGCCTTGGCCCGATTTTTGAGGTCTCCTGACGGATTCCTGCCGCGCAATGCGATAAGCTTAGAGGAAA
This sequence comes from Mesorhizobium sp. M1A.F.Ca.IN.020.03.2.1, assembly GCF_004023205.1. Lineage (NCBI taxonomy): Bacteria > Pseudomonadati > Pseudomonadota > Alphaproteobacteria > Hyphomicrobiales > Phyllobacteriaceae > Mesorhizobium > Mesorhizobium sp. M1A.F.Ca.IN.020.03.2.1. Next base: position 40,225 of record NZ_RZSV01000021.1, read on the forward strand.
TCGCATGGAGGATTGCATGACCGAGACGCTGGAGATCGTGACCTTCCGCCTCAAGCCGGATGCTGCGGCTGGTTTTGTTACCCAAAATGGCGTCGTCACCGACTGGCTGGCGCACCAGCCCGGTTTTCTCAGCCGCCATCTCGGCGAGCGCGACGACGGAAGCTGGGTCGACGTCGTGCGCTGGCAAAGCCTCGAGCAGGCTCAGTCCGCGGCTCAGCGCATCATGGCCGAGATCGGCGATTGCCAAGCGATGCAGGCGATCGAGCCGGCCAGCGTTACCATGAGCCATGCCGCGATTGCGCTGTCGCGTTAGGCTCGACCGTCCTCGTCTCGCTGCGGCTGGTTGGCGGCAGTGGAAAACCCCGCCTTGACTTTCGCTGCCGGGGACCCGACTTCCTAGCGTTCCCCGACTTGCTGGCGTTCGAGGAGACCCGCCCCATGCCTGAGCCCCGCCGATCGACCATAGATGCCGGAGAAGTCGAGCGCTTCTCCGCCCTTGCCGCCGAATGGTGGAACCCGAACGGCAAGTTCCGGCCGCTGCACAAGTTCAACCCTGTGCGCCTTGCCTATATCCGCGACCAGGTGGCGGCGCGCTTCGGCCGCGATCCGCGCGCGGCCAGGCCATTCGAGGGTCTGCGCTTCCTCGACATCGGCTGCGGCGGCGGGCTTTTATGCGAACCGATGGCACGGCTTGGCGCGGAAGTGGTCGGTGCCGACGCCTCGGCCACCAACATCGAGGTCGCTAAGCTGCACGCGGCCGAAGCCGGCGTAAATGTCGACTATCGCGCCACCACGGCCGAGGCGCTGGCCGACGCCGGCGAGACATTCGACGTCATCCTCAACATGGAGGTGGTCGAGCATGTCGCCGATGTCGATCTCTTCGTCGCCAAATGCAGTGAGATGGTGCGGCCCGGCGGCATCATGTTCGTCGCCACCATCAACCGCACGCTGAAGGCGCTTGGCCTTGCCATCATCGGCGCCGAGTATGTGCTGCGCTGGCTGCCGCGCGGCACGCATCAGTTCGGCAAGCTAGTGCGGCCGGAGGAGTTGGCAAAGGCGCTTGGCGCGGCGGGGCTGACCATCGTCGACCGGACCGGCGTGATCTATCATCCCTTGGCCGACCGCTGGCAGAAATCCAGGGACATGGACGTCAACTACATGGTGCTGGCCGAAAAAGCCTCGGTCTAAGCGGCCAACTGAAGCGTTTACGCCGCCTGGCTTTGCAGCTTCGGGCTTGGCTGGCTCTGCGCCTTGGTGGTGATGAGCACGCCGGCGGTGATGATGGCCGCGCACAGCCAGGTCAGAAGCTGATAATGCTCGCCGAGGAAGATCGTGCCGGCAAAGAGCCCGACCGCCGCCGCCACATAGCCGATCTGGCTGAGATAGACCGGCCCGCCGATCGCCTGCAGCCGGAAGAAGAAGGCAAACATCGCCGATGCCGATGCTACCTGTGCGGCCACCACCAGCGG
>NZ_RZSV01000220.1:0-9030 GCF_004023205.1 Mesorhizobium sp. M1A.F.Ca.IN.020.03.2.1
ATCGCTGCTGCTGCCGGCGGTGGCGCTGGCGCTGCCGCAGGCGGCGATCCTGGCGCGCGTCGCCCGCTCGGCGCTGATCGAGGTGCTCAACGAAGACTATATCCGCACCGCCCGCGCCAAAGGCCTGCCCTACCGCGCCGTGCTCTGGCGCCACGCGCTGCGCAACGCCATGATCCCGGTGCTCACCATTATCGGCCTGCAATTCGCGTTCCTGCTTGCCGGCACCATCATCATCGAGAATGTCTTCTATCTGCCGGGGCTTGGACGGCTGGTTTTCCAAGCCATCACCCAGCGCGACCTGATCGTCGTCGAGAGCGTCGTCATGCTGCTGGTCGCCGCCGTGATCGCCGTCAATCTGCTGGTCGACTTCTCCTACGCCGTTGTCGATCCGCGGCTCAGGGGCCGGCAATGATAATGCGCGTCGACCTGCCCGAGGAAACGCTTGCCGGGGTTCTGGCCAAAGCCTTCGGCAACCGCTCTTTTCTGATCGGCTTCGCCATCACGCTGCTGGTGGCCGCGATTGCGCTGCTCTCCTTTGCATGGACGCCCTACGACGTCACCAAGCTGGTCATCGCAGACAAGACGCAGGCGCCCTCGTGGACGCATTGGTTCGGCACCGACCATTTCGGTCGCGACATCCTTTCGATGATCATGGTCGGCGCACGCAACTCGATCGCGGTAGCGCTGGTGGCGGTCGGCATCGGCATGGGCATCGGCGTGCCGCTCGGCGCCTTCGCGGCGGCGCGGGGCGGCCTTGCCGACGAGGCGCTGATGCGCATCAACGATCTCGTCTTCGCCTTCCCGGCACTACTGTCGGCGATCATGATCACCGCCATCTTCGGGCCGGGCGCCGTCAACGCCATCATCGCCATTGGCATCTTCAACATCCCGGTCTTCGCGCGCGTCGCCCGCGCCGGCGCCTTGGCGATCTGGCCGCGCGAATTCATCCTCGCCGCGCGCGCTGCCGGCAAGGGCATGACGCAGATTTCTGTCGAGCACATCCTGCCCAACATCGCGACGCTGCTGCTGGTACAGGGCACGATCCAGTTTGCGCTGGGCATCCTCGCCGAAGCGGGGCTTTCCTATGTGGGCCTGGGCGCGCAGCCGCCAATGCCGAGCTGGGGCCGCATGCTGTTCGACGCGCAGACGCGGATGGTGACGGCGCCGTGGATGGCAATCTTTCCCGGCATGGCGATCATCGTGACCGTGCTTGGGCTCAACCTGCTCGGCGACGGCATCGCCGACATCCTCGATCCGAAATCGCGGCGGCGGCGATGAGCCTGCTCCAGATCGAGAACCTATCGCTTGTCATCGGCGGAACGCGGATCCTGAAGCAGGTCGAGCTTGCGATTGCGCCTGGCGAGGTGGTCGGCCTGGTCGGCGAATCCGGTTCCGGGAAATCGATGACGGCGCTGACGATCATGAGCCTGCTGCCGCATCTAGCTCAAACCAGCGGACGCGTCACTTTCGACGGCATCGACCTCCTTGCAGCGAGCGAGGACCAGATGTGCGCGCTGCGCGGCGACGACATCGGCATGGTTTTCCAGGAGCCGATGACGGCGCTCAATCCAGTCAAGACCATCGGCGAGCAGGTGGCCGAGGGCATTCGCTGGCACACCAGGGCGGGCCGCGCCGAGGCCGAGGATCGCGCGCGAAAAATGCTCGACCGTGTCGGCCTGCCGGAAGCCAAGTTCCCACTGTCGCGCTACCCGCATGAGCTCTCCGGCGGGCAGCGCCAGCGCGTCGTCATCGCCATCGCCTGCGCGCTGAAGCCAAAATTGCTGATTGCCGACGAGCCGACCACGGCGCTCGATGTGGTGCTGCAGGCGCAGATCCTCGACCTGCTGCGCGATCTGGTCAGCGAAAACCGCATGGGCCTGCTGCTCATCTCGCACGACCTTGCGGTAGTGACCGAGATGGCCGACCGCCTGACCATCCTGCGCGGTGGCGAAGTGATGGAAGCCGGCGACACCGCGCGCACGCTGTCGGCACAACACCACCCCTACACGCGCGAGCTGGCGCTGGCTTCCATGCATGTGCCGGCGCGGCCCAAAAAACACCTTGCCGGTTCGGCAAAGCCGCTGCTCGAAGTCGAAGGCCTGAGCCGCGACTATCCGGGTCGGCGCAAATCCTTGTTCCGAGCGGCAGAGCCAATCCACGCCGTCGACGATGTATCGCTAACCATCGAGCCGGCCCAGTCGGTAGCCCTCGTTGGCCGTTCCGGCTGTGGCAAATCCACGCTCGCCCGCATGATCCTGGCATTGGACAAGTCGACGGCGGGCTCAATCCGCTTTCGCGGCCAAACCATCACCGGCAAGTCAGAGGCCGAGCTGAAGCCGGCCAGGCGCGACATGCAGGTTGTCTTCCAGGACCCTTACGGCTCCTTCGATCCACGCCAGAAGGTCGAGAAGCTGGTCGCCGAGCCGTTGCATCTTCTCGAGACCCAGCCGTCGAAAGCCGAGCGGCGCGAGATGGTCGCGCATGCGCTGCATGAGGTCGGACTCGGCCCGCGCGACATGGACAAATATCCGCATGAATTCTCGGGCGGCCAGCGCCAGCGCCTATCGATCGCCCGCGCCATCATCACCCGCCCGAAACTGGTCGTCGCCGACGAGCCGGTCTCGGCGCTGGATGTCTCGATCCGCGCCCAGATCCTCGACCTCTTCGCCGAGCTTAACCAGAAGCTCGGCATCGCCTATCTGTTCATCACCCATGACCTGACGGTTGCCCGCGCCATGTCGGACGAAGTGCTGGTCATGCATGAGGGCAAGATAGTCGAGCGCGGCAGGACGGCCGATGTGCTCGACAGCCCGCGCTCGGAAGCCGCGCAGGCGCTGGTCGCGGCGGCGCCGGACCTTCACCGTGCGATCGCGCGACGCATGCAGGAACAAGGGTAAGCCGCGAGCCCGCGCTCAGCCCTCCGGTTTGACCAAATCCACCGGGCTGATGTCGAGCAAGTCGAGCGTGCGACGCAGCAGCTTCACCTCGCTCTCGGCAAGCTTGGAATCCGCCTTCGCGATCTCGGCCATGTGGCGCGCAAGCAGCTTTCGCCGCTCGACATCGAGGTCGCGGAACAGCGCGATCGCTTGTGAGCCGTTGGTCTCGTAGCCGTAGTCGTTGAGATATTCGACGACGCTGTCGATCGAGGCTTCGGGAATGCCGAAGGCTTCCTTGCAGATGTGCCGGAAGGCGACCATCTCGCTCTCCGACACCGCGCCGTCGGCCAGGATCATCCGGAACAGCATCAGAAGCTCGGCCGACAGCACCGGATCGTCCGCTACCTTGCGCACGCCCGGGTCGCCGTCGAAGATCGAACGTATCTGGTCGAGCAGCGCCATCGCCGTAAGCCTCCCCTTGCGATTCCGTTGAAATTGTTAGCGTGGAATCGGTCTTGCGCAAACTGTCTAAGCATGATGGAAGCAGCCGTCCCCCGCCTTGACCCACAGCCCGATGATCGACCTTACCTTGCAGACTGTCTTCATGCTCACCGCTGCCGCTTTCGCGGCGGGCTTCGTCGACTCGATCGCCGGCGGTGGCGGCCTGATCACCATCCCGGCGCTGCTCCTGGCGGGCTTCTCTCCGGTGGCAGCGCTCGGCACCAACAAGCTGCAGGGCATGTTCGGGTCCGGCTCGGCCACGATCCACTATGCCGCGAACGGCCAGGTCGATTTGCGCCGACAATTGCCTTCCGCACTGCTGGCCCTTGTTGGCGGCGCCATCGGCGCCCTGCTGGCGACGATCGTGCCCGGCGACTTCCTGCGTGCCCTTTTGCCGGTTCTCTTGATCGCGATCGCTCTATACTTCGCGTTCAAACCCAACATGAACGACGTTGACCGCGCAGAGCGTCTGTCACCGCTCCTATTCGGCCTAACGGTTGTGCCTGCCATCGGCTTGTACGACGGTCTGTTCGGCCCAGGCACGGGCTCGTTCCTTATGCTCGCCTTCGTCAGCCTTGCCGGCTATGGTCTGCTCAAGGCGACCGCGCACACCAAGCTGCTCAATTTCGCCTCCAACATCGGCGGCTTCGTCGTCTTCGCCGCCGTCGGCGTCATCGACTGGAAGATCGGTCTGATGATGGGTGTCGCCCAGTTTCTGGGCGCCCGCCTCGGCGCAGGCCTCGCCATCAAAATCGGCGCAAGACTGATCAAGCCGCTGCTGGTGATCGTGTGTGTAGCGCTGGCGGTGAAGCTGCTTGCCGACCCGGCCAATCCCCTACGCCAACTCATTGGTGTGTGACTGTCCTGCTGGTAGAATTCGGGTGTTGCGAATCATGTTGGAGGGACCAGACATGAATCTTAGTGCGCCCACGCAGATCGTGTTCATTATTTCGTTGGTCATCGCCGCCATCGGCCTTCTCGCCGCTCTCGGCCTTCTTGCGTTCATTCCTCTCGCGTCGGTGTGGATCATGCTCATCGCCTATGTCGTGCTCGCCGGCGGCTGCCTGATGCGCGGCGCCTAAAGCAATCCAGGAAAAGTGTGGAGCAACTCGGAGCGCCCGGCCCTGCCGGGCGCTTTTGATTTTTGCGAGCGTGTTCTGCTAGGCTTGCGGCATGTCCGACGAGACGGAGCGCCATCGGGAGGATACTCGCTCTCCCGCCCTCCATTCCGAGATGGTGCGGCGCAAACCCGCCGCCCCGCTCGCAGGCATCGTCACGGATATCTGCGGCTATCGGGAAATATTGCCCGGCCATTTCCGCATGGTCGAATATGCCTCGCTGACCGTACCCCTGGTGATCAGCTTCGCCGAAGCCTTCGCCATCGGGCTCGGCCGCAGCCCGGGCGACAACGATCGCTACGCCAGCTTCGCCGCCGGTCTCTATGCCGGCCCGGTCATGATCGAATCCTTCGGCGCCGCCTGCTGTGTCCAGGTCAATTTCACGCCGCTTGGCGCCAGGCAATTCTTCGGCCTGCCGATGAGTGAGTTGCGCGACCGCATGGTCGGGTTGGACGATGCGATGGGCTTTGATGGCATCGCGCTGCGCGAACAGCTCGGCGAAGCGTCGGATTGGGACAAGCGCTTCGACATTGCCGAGGGTTTCATCGCAGGCCGACTCGCGGACGCGCATGCGCTTTCGCCCGAAATCGCCTGGGCCTACCGGACGGTCATCGCATCGGGCGGCCGCACCCGCATTTCGGCGCTCGCCAGCGAGATTGGCTGGAGCCGCAAGCATCTGGCGGCGAAATTCACCGACGCGACCGGCATCGGCCCGAAGACATTGTCACGCATCGTGCGCTTCAACCGCGCGCTGTCGCTGTCGAAGCGGCAGGACGACAACTGGGCCGGCATTGCCGCCGATTGCGGCTACGCCGACCAGGCGCATCTGGTGCGCGAATTCCGTCAGCTTGCCGGCGAAACGCCATCCGGGCTCGCCACGTGGATCTAAGCTTCAGGCGAGGTAACATTTCTTCAAGACGTGGAAACCGCCTTCGCACAGACTGGCATCCATTCAACCAGCACAGGGATATTGTCATGCCAGCAACAAACGAAGCACCCCGTCTCTATCCAGCCCTGCGATACAGGAACGCCGCTAGGATGATCGACTGGCTCAGCGAGGCCTTCGGCTTCGAACTGCGCGCCCGTTATGGCGATGGCGACATCGTTCACCACGCGGAACTGACCTTTGGGTCCTCGATGATCATGCTGGGCACCGCGCGCGACGACGACTACGGCAAGATGGTCGGCGAGCCCGGCGGTGGCGGCGGCAAGTCCATCTACATCGCCGTCGATGATGCCGATGCCGCCTATGCCAAGGCGAAAAAGGCCGGCGCCAGGATCACCCAGGAACTGGTCGACCGCGACTATGGCAGTCGCGAGTTCATCTGCCTCGACCCCGAAGGCAATGTCTGATCCTTCGGCACCTACTGGCCGAAGGCGGGCGAGAAGGCGTAGTTGCTATCCGCGCCGGCATTTGCGGCTGGCGAAAACGCCTGAACCTCGTCATCCACGGGCGGAGCGGGAGCGAAGCGGACGCGAAGACCCGAGGATCCATTCCGTGACCTCGATCGAAGGGCGCAGAGGAGCAGAATTCTGCACGGTAGCAACGCCTTACCGTCACGGAATGGATCCTCGGGTCTGCGCCGCGTCGCTTCGATCCTTACTCCGCCCGTGGATGACGATGCGGCGGAAGCTTTCGCTAATGGCAAGCGTATGCGCATCGAGGGGAGGACCTACCGCGCCAGCCCGAAAATCGCATCGCAGTCGAGATGCTTCTCCAGCTCGGCCGCGACCTCGTCCAGCGCCTTCTCGACCTCGGCGCGATAGTCGATGCCCCCATCCTTGACCCCGAGGCTCGCAAGGTAGGCCGCGCGAAAAGCGTCCGCTGCAAACAGCCCATGCAGATAGGTACCGATAACCTTGCCATCGGCGGAGACCGCGCCGTCCTCGAGGCCGTTGATGATCGCCGAAGGCCGCGCGGCGTCCGGGCCGGTGGTGCGGCCGAGATGGATCTCGTAGCCTTCGAGCGGCAGGCCGAATTGCACCGAATGAGCGCTCGAGTTGCGCACCGTCTTTTCCGGTTCCATCACCGTCTCGATGTCGAGCAGGCCAAGGCCCTCCGTCTCGATGACGCTGCCTTCGATGCCATCGGGGTCGCGAACCTTGCGGCCGAGCATCTGATATCCGCCGCAGATGCCGACGACATGGCCGCCGCGTTTGCGGTGCGCGGCAAGGTCGCGATCCCAGCCATTCTCGCGGAATTTTATCAGATCGCCGATGGTCGATTTCGAGCCCGGAATGACCACCAGCCCGGCATCTTCCGGGAGCGGCTTTCCCGGCGGCACGAACACCACCTCGACCTGCGGCTCGGCCTTGAGCGGATCGAGATCGTCGAAGTTGGCGATCCGCGCCAGCATGGGCACCGCCACCTTCAGCGCCCGCCTTTCGCCCGAGGCAAGTCGCTCGAGCACAACCGAATCTTCGGACGGCAGCCTTGCCGCGGACTTCAGCCAGGGCACGAGGCCGAAACAGCGCCAGCCGGTAAACTTGCCGATGGCGCTGACCCCATCGTCGAACAGCGAGACATCGCCGCGGAACTTGTTGATGAGATAGCCGGCGATCATGCGCCGGTCTTCCTCCGGCAGGATCAGATGCGTGCCGGCGACGGAAGCAATGACGCCGCCGCGGTCGATGTCGCCGATAAGCACCACCGGGACGTTGGTACGCGTGGCAAAGCCCATATTGGCGATGTCGCGGCTCCTAAGGTTGATCTCGGCCGGCGAGCCGGCGCCCTCGACGATGACGAGGTCGGCGTCCTCGCCGACCTTCGCCCAGGAATCGAGCACCGCATCCATCAGCCTGGCCTTCATCGCCTGATAGTCGCGCGCCCGCGCCTCGCCAAAAACCTTGCCCTGCACCACCACTTGCGAGCCGATGTCGCTTTGCGGCTTGAGCAGCACCGGGTTCATGTGCACGGTCGGCCTCACCCCGCAGGCCAGCGCCTGCAGCCACTGCCCGCGGCCGATCTCGCCGCCGCCGGTCTTGTTGTTGCCGGGGATGTCGGCGACGGCGGCGTTGTTGGACATGTTCTGCGGCTTGAACGGCCTGACCTTCAGTCCGCGTTTTTTTGCTGCCCGGCAGAGCCCCGCCACCAGCACCGTCTTGCCGACATCCGAGCCGGTGCCTTGCAGCATGATCGCCCTGACCATCAGCCCCTGCCCTCCGCGCCGATGATCGATTTCTGCGCGAGCGGTCCACCTCGCCAGATATAGAGCGCCATCAGAGGCTCCTTGCCGGTACGCATGGCGTGATTGACGTTGGACGCATGGTGGATGATTTCGCCCGCCGCTCGAACCCGAAAGCCGGCCCCGCCCATGCGCCACTCGGTGCTGCCGGTCAGCGGAATGTAGATCTCCTCGGCGGTGTGGTGGTGGTCTGGGTAGACACTGTCGGGCCCGAGGATCAGCAGGCCGCCCGCGACCTCGTCATTGGCGAAATGCCCCCGCGTGCCGAACACCTCCAGCCAGCCGTAATTGTCGATGAAGAGCTGTCCGAAATCGGCAGCGGTATAAGTCTGGCCCCAGCACAGCTCATTGCGATGGTCCGCGATGAACCGCGTCAGCGGCCCGGCGTCCCGCGGCGCAAGCTCCGCAATCCGATCGAGATGGCGAAGGCACCGAAGCGCACGTGGTTCGCGCGAACGAGAGGGCATGTGCCAATCGATGCGCGCGACGGCGTCCGCAACCAGATCGCTGTCGATGCCGGCGAGATAGAAGTGGAACCTGTCCAGCAGCTGATCGAAAATTGTCGGCACGCAAAACTCCGTTGATCAATCCATGCACAGCCGGTCCGCGGCGGGCTGGGTTGCGCGGCGGCATCATTGGTCTAGATTGATGGCTGCGCAAAGCCAAAAACGACAGGCCGCAAGGCCTGAAACGACAGGGAGCACGCCATGGACGCGGCAGTCGATGCGGGCACTGGCCAATTCGAACTCACCGAGCAACAGCGCGCCATGAAGGAGATGGCTGAGGCCTTCGCGGCCGATCGGGTCGCGCCGAACGCGCTCGACTGGGACCGGGCAAAGCACTTTCCGGCCGACGTGATCCGCGAGACCGGACCGCTCGGCCTGGGCGGCATCTATGTCCGCGACGATGTCGGCGGCTCGGCGCTCGGTCGGCTGGATGCGGTGCTGATCTTCGAGGCGCTGGCGCATGCCGATCCGGCCTTCTCCTCCTTCATCTCCATCCACAACATGGCGGCATCAATGATCGACCGCTTCGGCAGCGACGAGCAACGCCGGCGCTTCCTGCCGAAGCTGACCTCCATGGAATGGCTGGCGAGCTATTGCCTGACCGAGCCCGGCTCCGGCTCCGATGCCGCCGCCTTGAAGACGAGAGCGGTGAGGAGCGGCGGCGACTATGTCTTGAACGGCGCCAAGCAGTTCATCTCCGGCGCTGGCGACAGCGACGTCTATGTCGTCATGGCGCGCACCGGCGGCGACGGGCCCAAAGGCATTTCGACCCTGGTGGTGCCCAAGGATGCGCCCGGCCTCTCCTTCGGCGCCAATGAGCACAAGATGGGTTGGCATATGCAGT
>NZ_RZSV01000221.1:0-9028 GCF_004023205.1 Mesorhizobium sp. M1A.F.Ca.IN.020.03.2.1
AGAAACAGGCCGCTGACGGCAATGCCCTGGAATCCCACTACAGCGGTGAAATCCAGAAGAAACTTGCGCGCGCCAACCGTCGCGTTTCGAAATCGATCCAGGCCAAGGCTCGCAACAACGCCAGGGTGGTTTTCGTCGTCGCGGCCGACGGCAGCGTCAGCGACCTGCAGCTCACTGAAAGTTCAGGGTCCGCCGAGCTCGATCAGTTCGCTTTGACGCTGGTGCGCAAGCAAGCCCCGTTCCCTCCCATTCCACCCGAGACCGGCAAATCAAGTTGGGTGTTCAAGGCGCGGATCGGCCCTTTTTAAAGCCTCCGCCACCCTAAACGTCAGAATTCGTCCTTTCGAAAGGAAGCCAATGTACATCGCCATGAACCGCTTCAAGGTCCAGAACGGCTCGGAGAGGCTTTCGAGAACATCTGGACGAGCCGCGATTCCAGCCTCTCCGACATGAAAGGCTTTAAGGAATTCCACCTGCTGCGCGGCCCGGTCAACGAGACCGAGGGCTATACAGAACTTCCGCGCCGCCCATCGCAACGCCGGCACCGCCAAGGTGCATTATCTTGGCCACCCCCAGTTCGAAGGGTTTTCGGTCGTCGAGGGCGCCTGACCGCCGCTAACGCGGCGGCCTTCCCGCACCTGATTAGGCCGCAGCAAGCAGGCTGGCATTGCCGCCGGCCGCCGTCGTGTCAACGCAGACCGCGCGCTCATGCGCATAAGCCGCCGGATTAAGCACCTCGCTGATCAGCGGCACGATCGGCCCGGCGCGCTCGGCAACCACCTTGCGCACGATGCGCGCCGCTTCCGGCGTGCCGGAGAAGGCAACCACGTCGACGCGCAGCGAGCGCGCTTCGACCGGGTCCGGCCGACCGTCGATCGCCGCCAGTGGCAGGCCCTTGCCGGTCAGCGCCGACAGCGCCGCCGGCGCGCCTGGCGCCACTGCCAGAACGGCATTGCCAGCGGCTAAAGCCTGGATTGTCTGCGCAAGCAGCGTCTCGGCATCCGGCCCGAGGCAGAGCACCCGTCCGCGCGGCGCCAGCGACAGCGTGTTGGCCTCGCCGGTCGGGCCCGGCAGGTCGACCTGCCCGAAATCGAGGCCCCCTGCGGCGGCGATGGCCGCAGCCCCCTTGCCGCGCAGATGCTTTCTCAGAATCGCCACGCGATCGGGTCGCGTCGACCAACCGCCAAGCGTCGGGTCCGGCAGATTGTCCGCGAGTTCCGTCGCCGTCACCTTGTGGCCGTCGCCGACTTCCGTTCCGGCTTGCGGGCCCTCGCGGAAGCGGCGCAGATAATGTGGCCCGCCGGCCTTCGGCCCGGTGCCGGACAGACCCTCGCCGCCGAAGGGCTGCGAGCCGACGACGGCGCCGATCTGGTTTCGGTTGACATAGATGTTGCCGGCATGGATGCCGTCGACGAAATGCTGGACGCGGCCCTCGATGCGGGTGTGCAGGCCGAAGGTCAGGCCGTAGCCCTTGCGGTTGATGCCGGCAATCACCGCGTCGATGTCGTCGGCGTCGAAGGTGGCGACATGCAGCACCGGACCGAACACTTCGCGCTCCATCTCCTCGATGCCTTTGACCCGAAAGACATGCGGCGCGACGAAGCGGCCGGCAGCCGGCGCTTCGAGCTTGGCGATGAGGCGCCCCTCCAGCCCCTTTTTCTTGCAGTAGTCGCCGATCGAGGCCTGCGCCTCATCGTCGATGACCGGGCCGACATCGGTCGAGATCAGCCACGGATCGCCGACATTGAGGGCTTCCATCGCGCCCTTCAGCATGGCCAGCATCTTCTTCTCGACATCCTTCTGCACGTAGAGCACGCGCAGCGCCGAGCAGCGCTGCCCGGCGCTCTGGAAGGCGGAGGCGAGGATGTCGCGCACCGCCTGCTCGGGAAGCGCCGTGGAATCGACGATCATGGCGTTCAGCCCACCCGTCTCGGCAATCAGCATGGCATCGGGCGCCGCCGTTTCGGCCAGCTGTTTTTCGATCAGCTTGGCGACCTCGGTCGAGCCGGTAAAGCAGACACCTGCGATGCGCGGGTCGGCGGTGAGCGGCGCTCCGACCGACGCACCGTCACCCGGCAGGAGCTGGATGATATCCTCCGGCACGCCGGCCTCGCGCAGCATCTCGACGGCGCGGAAGGCGATCAGCGGCGTCTGCTCGGCGGGCTTCGCGATCACCGAATTGCCGGTGACGAGCGCCGCCGCGATCTGGCCGGTGAAGATGGCCAGCGGGAAATTCCACGGCGAGATGCAGACGATCGCGCCACGGGCTTCAGTGCCCGCTTCGGCATTCGCCGCCTCGGCCGCATAGTAACGCAGGAAATCGACCGCCTCGCGCACTTCGGCGATGCCGTCGGCCAAAGACTTGCCGGCCTCTCGAGTGGCCAAAGCGAAGAACTCGGCGGCATTGGCCTCGTAGAGGTCGGCGGCGCGGTTGAGGATCGCGGCGCGCTCGGCAACCGGGCGTTTTGCCCAGGCCGGCTGCGCCTCCACAGCGATGCGAACGGCCGTCGCGACCTGCTTGGCCGCCGCCTCATGCACGGTGCCGACGACCTCATCGGGCTTGGCCGGGTTGACGATCTGGCGCGGCTTGCCGTAGCCGGCGGCGCGCGTGATCGGCTTGGCATGCCAGCGATCCGCTCCCGCGAATTCCGCCCGCGCCCTGTCGATGGCTGCAAGAGTCACCGCATCACTGATGTCGAACCCTTTTGAATTGCGCCGGTGGGCGCCGAAGATCGCGGCGGGCCGCGCGATCGCCGGATTGGCGGCGGGGCCTTGTTTCTCTACAGCCTCCAGCGGGTCGCGGGCGATTTCTTCCGGCTCGACCTCCTCGTCAGTCAACTGGTGGACGAAAGAGGAGTTGGCGCCGTTTTCCAAGAGCCGCCGCACCAGATAGGCGAGCAGGTCGGAATGCGCACCGACCGGCGCGTAGATGCGGCAGCGCGTCCTTTCGGCCTTGCGCACCGTCTCGTGCAGCGATTCGCCCATACCGTGCAGACGCTGGAATTCGAAGGAGTCGCGATCCTTCGCCATCGACAGGATGGCAGCCACCGTGTGCGCGTTGTGGCTGGCGAATTGCGGATAGATGCGGTCGGTCATCGACAGCAGTTTTCGCGCGCAGGCCACATACGAGACGTCGGTGTTGGTCTTGCGGGTGAAGACCGGATAGCCGGCAAGCCCAAGCGTCTGTGCCCGCTTGATCTCGGTGTCCCAATAGGCGCCCTTCACCAGCCGCACCATGATCTTGCGGTCGTATTTTTTGGCAAGCGCATAGAGCCAGTCGATGACGAAGGCCGCGCGCGGGCCATAGGCCTGGACGACGACGCCGAAACCATCCCAGCCGGCAAGCTCCGGTTCGGCGAGCACGCGTTCGATGACGTCGAGCGACAAATCGAGCCGGTCGGCCTCTTCGGCATCGATGTTGAGGCCCATGCGCGAATGCCGCGCGGCAAGCGCCAGCGACAACAACCGCTCGGCCATTACCGGCAGCATCTTCTCCTTCTGCGCCACCTCATAGCGTGGATGCAGTGCCGAAAGCTTGACCGAAATGCCGTGGTTGTAGCGAATGTCCGGGCCATTGGACCCCGCGTCGAGCGAGGAAATCGCATCCGCATAGGCGCGGTGATAGCGCAACGCATCAGCCTCGGTGCGGGCCGCCTCACCCAGCATGTCGAAGGAATAGAGATAGCCCTTCTGCGTCATCGGACGGCCGCGCTTGACCGCCTCGGCGATGGTGCGGCCGAGCACGAACTGCTCGCCCATTTCGCGCATCGCCGCCGCCACGGCCTTGCGGATGACCGGCTCGCCGAGCCTGCGCACCATGGCGCGCAGCGTGCCTTCGATGCCGCCCTCGCCTTCATCGAGCACGCGGCCGGTCAGCATCAGCGCCCAGGTCGAGGCGTTGACGAAAATGGAACTCGAGCTGCCCGAATGCGCCGACCAGTCGTGCGGCGCGATCTTGTCGGCGATGAGATCGTCCATCGTCTCGGCATCGGGAACGCGCAGCAGCGCCTCGGCGAGACACATCAGCGCCACGCCTTCCTTGGTCGACAGGCCATAGGCCGAAAGAAAAACCTCCATCAGCCGAGGGTCGGTCGAGCCGCGCACCGCGCGCACCAGATCGGCCGCACGCGCCGAGATCGCCTTGCGCTCTTCCGCCGAAAGCCCGGCAGCCGCGGACAGTCGCCTCACCGCCTCGTCTTCGTCGGGCAAATAGTTGGCGCGGATCTGCTGGCGGATGGCATCGAGCGGCATGTCGGATCCATGAGAGCAAGCGTTAGCGAGCAGGTCTGGCGGTCGCCGGACCGATTGGCGCAAGCTAGCACAGCTGGGAGCCCAGGTCGGTCCAAAGAAATCGACGAGACAGTCCATTCGAGCTATCATATAGGCTTAGCTCCCGCCATTTTGACCGTAAGACCGATGAGCGAAGACCAATTGGACCGCATTGACCGCAACATCCTGGCCGCGCTCGGGCGCGACGGCCGGCTTTCAATGTCCGAGCTGGCTTTGAAGGTCGGGCTGTCGAAGACCCCGGTGCAGGCCCGTGTGAAGCGTCTTGAGAAGGAGGGCTACATCAGAGGCTATCGCGCGATTATCGACCGGGAGCGCATGGGCGAAGGACATGTCGCCTTCGTCCAGGTGAAGCTGTCGGATACGCGCTCGGCGGCGCTCGACGCGTTCAACCGCGCGGTGCAGGGCGTGCCGGAGATCGAGCAGTGCCATATGATGGCGTCGAGCTTCGACTATCTCCTGAAGGTCCGCACCACCGATATCGCCGCCTACCGCCGCGTGCTCGGCGAGCGCATTTCGGCCCTTCCCCACGTGGCACAGACTTCCACCTTCGTGGCGATGGAAACGGTGAAGGATCGCTAGCGCAATTCCAGGAAAGATGCGCAGCCGTTTTCCGTCCGGAATCGCGCAAAATTAAGACTCTACTCCGACAGAGTCTTCAGAAACGCCACCAGAGCGGCGCGCTCGCGATCGGAGAGCTCGAGCGGGTGGATCTCCGAAACGCCTTCAACGCTGGACGCCGCTTTCGAATAATGCGCCACCACCTCGTCGAGGGTCGAGAACTGCCCGGCATGCATGTAGGGCGCACGCGTAGCTGCCCCCCTGAGCGACGGCGTCTTGTAGGCGCGCACGAGTTGCTGCCCGTCCTTCACCATGAAGCGCAATTCGCGGCAGGCGCTTTCATCGCCGTCGCGGAACTCGCCGAAGCAGTTGAACGGGTCCGCCTGCACTTGAGCCACGGCATCGACCCGGCCGCGGTCGGGCGGCAGATCTTTGACCGGCGGCACGCCGGTGTTGTGGAACGAACTGTCGGTGAAGCGCGGCGCGTTATGGCAGGTCACGCAATTGGCCTTGCCGATGAACAGCTTCAGCCCGAGGATCTCTTCCGGCGAGAAGGCAGCATCGCCTTGCGGCTTGGTGCCGGTCGCGAGGTCGATCGCGAAGCGGTCGAAACGCGTTTGCCCAGGTTCGATCGAGCGCTCGAAGGCCGCGATTGCCTTGCCGATATTGGCAAAGACGCGGTTGACGTCTTCGGCCTGCCTGGCGGGCATGGCGTTCCATGCCGCCTTTTCGGCCTCGGTGCCGAGCGGGCTGGCATTGGCCGGCACGGTGGAAAGATCGGGCAGCGGCCCGAAAATGCGCTCATAGCGCTCGCCGAACCGGTCCTTGATGTAATGCGCGAAGGCCGCGCGGTTGCCGGCCTGCTCCAGCGGGTTTTCGAGCGGCGTCAGCGCTTGCGCCCATAAACTGTCGCGACGTCCGTCCCAGAAGAACCAAGGATCGCGCGCCACGCCGGCCAGCGGCATGGTTCGGCGATTGACGCCGACCGCCCGCGGCAGGTCGTCCTGGAACTGACGGTCGATCTTGTGGCAGGTCGAGCAGGACACCGTGCCGTCGCGGCTCATGCCGACATCGAAGAACAGCGTCGATCCGAGCGCCGCAGCGGCCGGCACATCGGCATACTGGTTCGTCATGTCCGCTTTGAGCGCCGGCAGCGTGTTCAACGCCAGCGAGGCGATGGCCTTCTTCTCGGCGTCGCTGAACTCGGGCTCGCCGCAACCGCCAAGCCAAGCGAGCGCAGCCAGAGCGGACAGGTTTGCGAGGCGGAGAAGACGCTTCATCGGCCGCTCACAACACGATGTTGAAGACGACGGAATCGGAACCCGCCGCCGCCGAGATCGCGAAGCGCAATTGCCACCAGCCGGTCATGGTGAATTTCACGCCGTCGATGCGGTAGCGTCCCGCCCCCATATAGTCGGTCGCCTGCGGGCTGGTCGGCAGGCCGTGATTGTGCTGCGGCATGCCGCCGGAAACGGTGATCGCGGCCCCCTCCACCGGAGCGCCGGCGGAGGTCTTCAGCGTCAGCAGCCAGGATTGCAGCTCGCCCTGCCGGATGACGCCGCGCTCCGGCTCGAAGCTCGCAACGAACAGGCCGCTCGCCGTCTTTTTCGAACGCGACGTATCGGGGCCCGGTGCCGAATGCGGCGCCGTCAGGTAGACGACAGTCAGAATGCCGACCAGCAGGGCAGCAAGACCGAGACCCGCAAGAATGTAACGCCATATCGATGCCAAACCGGCTCCTCTTCGGCTGATAACGTCACGGGCTGCGCGCAGCATCCCTCCCGCCTGTGGGAAATCGCTTCTGGCGCAAAAATCGGCCTGCGCCAAGCATGGCGCTGCTGGCTGCAAAAAGCTACAGCACCAAAGCTTTAGGAGGACAAGTCATATGGAAGCCAATGGTGTCGCGTCGATCGGCGAATGCATGCTCGAACTGTCGGGCCAGGCAGGACCGAACTGGCGTATGGGCTTTGCCGGCGACACCTTCAATACGCTATGGGCGCTGCATGCGCTCAGCCCCGGCCGGCCCGCGACCTATGTCTCGGCCTTCGGCGACGACCCTTTTTCCCGCGATCAGATCGCGTTCTTAGCCCAGAACGGCATCGGTATCGGCAGCAGCCCGGTCATTGCCGGCGCAAGACCGGGCCTTTACGCCATCACGCTCACTGGAGCCGAGCGCGCCTTCACTTACTGGCGAAGCGATGCTGCCGCGCGCCAGCTTGCCTCCGATGCAGCGGCACTGGCGAAAAGTCTTGAAAACCAGGCGCTTGTCTATTTTTCCGGAATCACTTTGGCAATTCTGGATGATGCCGCGCGCAAAACCCTGCTTTCGGCCGTCGCGACAGCACGCGCGGCGGGTTCGCTGGTCGCCTTTGACCCGAATTACCGTCCCCGGCTGTGGCCGAGCCGTGAAACCGCTGAGGCTGCGATCTTGGAAGCGCTCGCCGTCGCGGATATCGCATTGCCCACTTTTCCGGATGAGCAGATGCTGTTTGGCGATGAGGCGCCGGAAACAACTGCCAGGCGTCTCGGAGGAGTGGTCGGCGAGGTTGTCGTTAAGAACGGCGAGCAGCCGGCATTGATTGCCGTGGACGGCGCCTCGGAAACAATCGAGGCAGTGCATGTCGCCTCGCCTGTCGATACCACCGGCGCCGGCGATTCCTTCAACGGCGGCTATCTCGCCGCCCGGCTTGCCGGTCACGCCCCAGTCGACGCGGTTCGGCGTGCGCATCGGGTGGCTGCGGCCGTCGTACAGGTGCGCGGCGCGCTCGCGCCGTTCGAGATTCTAAGAACAGCCTTTGGGATCTAGTTAGGGAGCCGGAACCTGTATTCCGTCACCTGATGGTAGATCTGGCCCGGCCAAAGCGTGGCCTGTGGGAAATAGGGCCGGTTCGGCGCGTCGGGCCAGGTCTGAGCTTCGAGGCAGAAGCCTGAAAAGGCTTTGTAGCCGCGCCCGTCCAGCCCAGGGGAGGACGGCGCGACATACTGGCCGACATAGAGCTGCAGGCCGGGCTCGGTGGTCCAGACTTCCATTTCGACGCCGGAACTGGCGCCCTGCACCCAGGCTGCCTGGTGCAGCGGTCCACGGCTGGAGGCGAGGCAGTAATTCAGATCGTAGGGAAGCTGCTCGCCTTCCGATTCCATGCGCAGCGGCCGCGCCTGGCGGAAGTCATAGGGCGTGCCGTCGACGGGCTTCACCGCGCCGGTCGGGATCATCTCTGCGTCGACGGGCGTATAAGCGCCGGCATTGAGCATCAGCCGGTGGTCGAGAATGTCGCCCGCGCCCCCGTCGTCGAGATTGAAGTAGGAGTGCTGCGCAAGATTACAGAGCGTCGGCTCCTCGCATGTGGCGGTCAGTTCCATGCTGAGCGTGCCGGGGATCTTCAGCCGGTAGGTGCAGGTGACGTCCAGCGCGCCTGGAAAGCCCATCGTGCCATCGGGATCGTGCAGTGTCAGCGTCACGAAATCGCGCCCGTGCAGCGAGACCGACCATGGCCGGTGGAAATAGCCCTCCGAGCCGCCATGCAGCGTGTGTTTCCCTAGAAAATTGCGCTCGGTCTGGTAGCGCTTGCCGGCGATGGTGAAGCGGCCGTCGCGAATGCGATTGGCGAAGCGGCCGACGACGGCGCCGAAATAGGCGCGGTCGGTCTCATAGGGCTCGAACTGGTCGTAGCCCATCACCAGCGGCGCATCATGGCCGGCGAGCCGCAGATCCTGGATGATCGCGCCAAGCCCGATGATGTTGGCCGTGAGACCACCGCCACGGATGGTGAAGCGGCGAACGGCCTCGCCCGCCTGCGTCGTGCCGAAGACCTCGCCGTCCTTCATCGCTGTGCCCGAAAATGTCAGTTCATTGATCTGTGGACTACGCCGGCCATCTCCGGCAAGGGCAGGCCTGATGCCTGCCCCGCCAGTCGAGCGGTGTCAGAGGCCGAGGCCACCGAGGCAGACATATTTGGTGTCGAGATAGTCCTCGATGCCCTGATGTCCGCCTTCCTTGCCGAGGCCCGATTCCTTGACGCCGCCGAACGGCGCCTCGGGCGTGGTGATCAGGCCTTCATTGACGCCGACCATGCCGTATTTCAGCCCTTCCATGACGCGGAAGGCGCGGCCGAGATCGCCGGTGTAGAAATAGCAGGCGAGGCCGAACTCGGTGTCGTTGGCCAATGCGATCGCTTCTTCC
>NZ_RZSV01000222.1:0-9017 GCF_004023205.1 Mesorhizobium sp. M1A.F.Ca.IN.020.03.2.1
CTGCCGAGCAGTGCCGCCAGGCGTTGCAGCGCGGCGCCCGCAACATCCTTCTGGCGCCGCCGAGCTATTTCAAGAATGTCGGTGACGATGGGTTGTTCGGCTGGTTCGGCGCCGTGTTCGCCGCGCTCGGTCCGCTGGCCCGCGGCATGCTGCTCTACAACATCCCCTCGGTCACGACGGTGCAGCTGTCGCTCGACCTGATCGGCCGGCTTCGCAAGGCGTATCCGGGCGTGGTCGCCGGGGTCAAGGATTCCGGTGGAGACTGGGGCTACAGCGAAGCGCTGCTCAAGACGCATGGCGACCTGATCATCCTCATCGGCGACGAACGGCATCTGGCGCCGGCGGTGCGGATCGGCGGCCAGGGCGCGATTTCCGGCATGGCCAATTTCGCCGCCGGCGAACTGCGCGCCATGATCGAGAGCGGACGCGACGACTCCCGCGTGGAAAGCTTCGTCCTCGAACTGCTCCGGCATCCGGTCATCCCGGCGGTGAAGGCCATGGTGGCGCGCCAAACCGGCGACGAACGCTGGCTGACGGTTCGGCCGCCGCTCGTGCCGGTAGCCTTGCAGGAACGGCAACAGCTTGGCGCCGCTTACGACAGGCTGTTTGCGACACAGGCAGCCTGAACCGGGGAGGGCGCTGATCGGCATGGACGACACGAGCGAACCGGCAACCCTCAGGGAGAAGGCCTATGCCAGCTTCACGCGGCATCTGCTGGCCCGCGACCTCAGGCCCGGCCAGTTCGTTTCGCAGCGCGAGCTGGTCGCCTTCACCGGCCTGCCGCTCGGAGCCATCCGCGAGATCGTGCCGCGGCTCGAGGCCGAGGGACTGCTGACCACCATACCGCAACGCGGCATGCAGATCGCGCATATCGACATCAGCCTGATCCGCGAGGCTTTCCAGTTCCGCCTGTTCATAGAGCGCGAGGCGGTCGCGCTGTTTGCCGTCAACGCGTCCGACGCCGAGATTGCGGGTCTGAGGCGCGAGCACGAGGACATGCTCGCCCAAGCGCTGGCGCAGACCCCGACCCCCGAAATGGAAGCCAAGGCCCAGAACATCGACTGGGCTATGCATGACACCTTCATCAGCGCGCTGGGCAACGAGATCATCGCCAAGGCCTATCTGGTAAATTCGGTGAAGATCCGGCTCATCCATCAGGAGCGGTTCCGCATCGACGGTCGGGTCGTGCCGGTCATGCGCGAGCATCTTGCGGTGATCGAGGCCCTGGAGAAACGCGATCCGCAGATGGCGGTCGAGGCGATCAGCCAGCACATCGACAATGCGCGCCGGCTGGCGCTGCAGGTTTGAGGAAGCAAAACCGCGCCGCAATCGTCGTGGCGTAATCGACAACGACAACCGGGAGGAAGAAATGTCGTCCAATCCATTCAGTCCAACCAGAAGGCAGCTGCTCCAGGGAACCGCGGCTCTCGCCGCCACCGGCCTCGTCGGTCTTCGTCCGAGCTTCGCCGCGGGCGTCGACTGGAAGCGCTTTGCCGGCACGACGCTCGACGTCAACCTGGTCAAGAGCCCGCGCAGCGACACCATCCTGAAGAATCTCGCGGAGTTCGAGGAGCTGACCGGCATCAAGGTCAATGCCGAGGCGACACCCGAACAGCAGCAGCGCCAGAAGACGGTGATCGAGCTCAGCTCCGGCAAGCCGAGCTTCGACGTCGTGCATCTGAGCTACCATGTGCAGAAGCGCCAGTTCGAGAAGGGCGGCTGGCTGGCCGACATTTCCGGCTTCGTTGCCGATCCGGGCCTCACCGATCCCGGGCTGACCGAAAGCGACTTCGCCGAGGCGGGCATCCAGTTCGCCAAGGACGGCCAGGGCGTGCTGCGCTCGCTGCCGTTCTCGGTCGACTACTGGATCCTCTACTGGAACAAGGAGCTGTTCGACGCCAAAGGTATAAAATATCCCGAGAGCTTCGAGCAGCTGGTGGCCGCCGCTGAAGCGCTGACGGATCCCTCAAGCAACACCTTCGGTTTCGTCGCACGCGGTCTCAAGAACGCCAACACGCCGGTGTGGACGTCTCTGATGCTCGGCTACGACATGACGCCGCTCGGCAGCGACGGCAAGCTGCGCACGACCTCGCCGGAGGCGATCGAGGCTGCCGCCCTCTACAAGCGGCTGATGACCAAGGCCGCGCCTCCCGGCGTCACCGGCTTCAACTGGGCCGAGGCGCAATCCGCCTTCCTGCAGGGCAAGATCGGCATGTGGTTCGATGGCGTGGGCTTCGCACCGCCGATGGAAAATCCGGAGAAGTCGCGGGTGGTCGGCAAGGTCGGCTATGGCGTCATGCCGAAGGGACCCAAGGCGCATGCCGCAGGCACGTTCGGCGACGGCATCGGTGTCACGTCCGCCAGCGCGAAGAAGGAAGCGGCCTATCTGTTCTGCCAGTGGGCGGTCTCTCCGGCCATGGGCGCGCGCCTGCTGCAGGCCGGCGCCGGCGTGCCGTTCCGCAAGTCGGTGCTGGAAGATCCCAAGGTGCGCGAAGGCGTCACCATGCCGCCGAGCTGGCTGGATGCCGTGGTCGGCTCAGGCAACATCAGCCGGCTGGCGCTGCCGGTCATCATCCCGGTGACCGAGTTCCGCGACATCTATGGCGTGGCGCTGACCAACATGATTGCCGGCGCCGATCCCGCCGACGAACTGAAGAAGGCCACCGAGCAGTTCCAGCCGGTTCTCGACAGGAGCGAGCAAGGCTGATGTCCGCCATCGCCCCGGAACGCGCAGGGGTGACGACGCAAGCCGTCGAAGAGAGCCAGCCGATCCGGCTGGCTCCAAACTACTGGCCTTTCGTCATTCCTGCGCTCGTCGTCGTCGGCGCCGTGATCGTCTTCCCCTGGGCCTTCACGTTGTGGATGAGCGTCAACAGCTGGACGCTCGGCCAGTCGCGAAGCTTTGCCGGGATGGAAAATTATCTGCGCTTGGCGAGCGATCCGCGGTTTTGGGAATCGCTCTGGCATACCTTGATTTATACTTTCCTGTCGGTGGTCGCGCCGATGTTTTTCGGTACCGTCGCCGCGCTCATCTTCGACGCCAGGTTTGCCTTGCGCGGCCTGCTGCGCGGCGTCTTCGTGATGCCGATGATGGCCACGCCCGTCGCCGTGGCATTGGTCTGGACCATGATGTTCCATCCGCAGCTCGGCGTGCTCAACTATCTCTTGTCGCTAGTCGGCATTCCGGCGCAGGAGTGGATATTCAACGCCAACACCGTAATTCCTTCGCTGGTCGCGGTGGAGACCTGGCAGTGGACGCCGCTGGTGATGCTGATCGTGCTGGGTGGGCTGGCGTCAGTGCCGCGCGAGCCGTTCGAAAGCGCCGAGATCGACGGCGCCAATGCCTGGCAGCAGTTCCGCTACCTCACCTTGCCGATGATCGCGCCGTTTCTGATGATCGCGGTCATCATCCGCACGATCGATGCGCTCAAGAGCTTCGATATCATCTACGCGATGACCCAAGGTGGGCCGGGCACGGCATCGGAAACAATCAACATCTATCTCTACAACACCGCCTTCTCCTATTACGACATGGGCTACGGCTCGGCCATGGCGGTGGTGTTCTTCATCGTCATCGTGGCCCTGTCCTTCATCCTCCTGATGCTGCGCCAGCGCTCGCAATGGGTCGACACGGAGGGCAAATAGGTGAGCTCGCGGCTGCTCAACAAGATAGGCCTGTTCTTCGCGGCGCTGGTGCTGGTCTCGCCGGCGATCCTGTTCTTCCTCTGGATGATCTCGCTGTCGCTGAAGTTCGAGATCGACAACGGCGCCTATCCGCCGATCCTGATCCCGGAGCGCTTCGCCTGGTCGAACTACGCAAAGGTGTTCGAGGAGAACAATTTCCTGCTCTATCTGTGGAACTCGGTGCTGGTGACCGGCACGGCGACGCTGCTGGCGCTGCTGATCGGCGTGCCGGCCGGCTATGGCATCGCCAGGCTCAAGGCGGAACGCTCGGCGATCGTCATCATGATCGCCCGCATGACGCCCGGGCTTTCCTATCTCATCCCGCTGTTCCTCCTGTTTCAGTGGCTGGGCATCCTCGGCACGCTCTGGCCGCAGATCATCATCCATCTGGTGGTGACGGTGCCGATCGTGGTCTGGGTGATGATCGGCTATTTCGAGACGACGCCGATGGAATTGGAGGAGGCCGCCAACATCGACGGCGCCAGTTCGTGGCAGGTGTTT
Organism: Mesorhizobium sp. M1A.F.Ca.IN.020.03.2.1; assembly: GCF_004023205.1. Lineage (NCBI taxonomy): Bacteria > Pseudomonadati > Pseudomonadota > Alphaproteobacteria > Hyphomicrobiales > Phyllobacteriaceae > Mesorhizobium > Mesorhizobium sp. M1A.F.Ca.IN.020.03.2.1. Next base: position 4,186 of record NZ_RZSV01000222.1, read on the forward strand.
CGCCTGGTCGCGCTGCCGATCGCCAAGCCCGGCATCGTCGTCGCCTTCATCCTGTCGATCATCTTCTCGTGGAACAACTTCGTCTTCGGCGTCGTGCTCGCCAGCCGCGAGACGCGGACACTGCCGGTCGCGGTCTACAACATGTTGTCCTACGAGCAGGTGAGCTGGGGGCCGCTCGCCGCCGCCGCGCTGGTGGTGACGCTGCCGGTGCTGGTGCTGACCATGTTCGCGCAACGGCAGATCGTCGCCGGGCTGACCGCCGGCGCGGTCAAGGGTGGCTGAGCGCCTGATCCGCCCTCATTCTTTCGGAGATATGCAATGGCATCGGTAAGCATCAACAACGTGCAGAAGGCTTTCGGAGCCACTCGGATCATCCACGATGTCAGCGTCGATATCGCCGATGGCGAGTTCGTCATCCTGGTCGGACCGTCGGGCTGCGGAAAGTCGACGCTGCTGCGCATGATCGCGGGGCTGGAAACGATCTCGGCCGGAAAGATCGCAATCGGCGAGCGCACCGTGAACAACCTCAGGGCACGGGACCGCAACATCGCGATGGTGTTCCAGAACTACGCGCTCTACCCGCACATGACGGTGGCGGACAATATGGGCTTCGCGCTCAAGATCAAGAAAGCCGATCCGGCCGATACCGCGAGCCGGGTGAAGCGGGCAGCCGGCATTCTCGGCCTGGAAAAGCTGCTCGACCGCTATCCGCGCCAGCTTTCCGGCGGCCAGCGCCAGCGCGTCGCCATGGGCCGCGCCATCGTGCGCGACCCGCAGGTGTTTCTGTTCGACGAGCCGCTCTCCAATCTCGACGCCAAATTGCGCGTGCAGATGCGCGGCGAGATCAAGGCGCTGCATCAGCGGCTCGGCACCACCACCATCTATGTCACGCACGACCAGATCGAGGCGATGACCATGGCCGACAAGATCGTCGTGCTGCACGACGGTCTGGTCGAGCAAATCGGCGCGCCGCTCGATCTCTACGACCGGCCGGCCAATCTGTTCGTTGCCGGCTTCATCGGCTCGCCGGCCATGAACTTCATCCACGGCCACATCGAGGAGGGCATCTTCCGCAGTGCCGGTGGGCTGACGTTGCCGCTACCGCAAGGCATCCGGCCGAGCGAAGCCGCGGGAAGGGAACTGGTCTACGGCATTCGTCCCGAGCATATCCGGGCGACCGGCCAGGGTCTCTCCGGCACAGTCACGCTCATGGAGGCGACCGGCTCGGAAATCTTCGCCACGGTCGACTGCGGCGGAGAGGTGATCTCCTGCCTTTTCCGCGAGCGGCTGGCGCTGAAGCAAGGCGAGAGCGTGCGGATCGAGATCGACCGCGCCTCGGCGCATCTGTTCGACGCCAAAACCGGCCGGCGCATCTGATTGCCCTGCCCGCGCTCTCACCGCGGCGGCCAGGGAGTGCTTGAGATTCGAGCGAACGGAAAGCAACGGGAGCCCAGTTGCAAGAAAATGCAACATGGGAGCATTGCAAAAGTCAGCCAACCATTTGATTTAGTTGGTGATCCCGACAGGAATCGAACCTGTGACCTACAGATTAGGAATCTGCCGCTCTATCCTACTGAGCTACGGGACCACGCGGCCCGACACATAAACGCTTCGGGCCGGTTCGCCAAGAGGCGTTACCGGCCGATCGGCGGGAATCGGCCGGGAAGGTCGCCTCCGTGCAAAGCGGTCAGGCGGCCAGCGCCGTCTCCGCCAGCCTCACCCAATAGCTCATGCCGTGCGGTATGACCTCGTCGTTGAAGTCATAGGCCGGATGGTGAAGGCCGGCGGTGTCGCCGTTGCCGATGAAGATGAAGGCGCCGGGGCGCGCTTCCAGCATGTAGGAAAAATCCTCACCGCCCATCACCGGCTGGATGGCGCGGTGGACATTCGCGTCGCCGGCGACGCCGGCGGCAATATCGCTGGCGAAGGCCGTCTCTTCCGGATGGTTGAAAGTGACGGGATAGTTGGGGTCGTAGTCGACCTCGATCGTCGCGCCGAAGGCTGATGCCAGGCCAGCGCAAATGGCGCGGATTTTCTCTTCCGCTTTCCTGGCCACTTCCTTTTTCAGCGTGCGGACCGTGCCGGCGATCTCGGCTTTTTCCGGTATGACGTTGTAGGCATCGCCGGCATGGAATTTGGTCACCGACACGACGACGGCCTCGACCGGATCGGTGCTGCGTGAAGCAATGGTTTGCAAAGCGCTCACCAAGTGGCTGGTAATTACGATCGGGTCGATCGTGGCATGCGGCATCGCCGCATGGCCGCCATGCCCCTTGACGGTGATGGTGAATTCGGCGGTCGCCGCCATGATCGGGCCGGGCTTGATGGCGAACTCGCCGACGGGAAGGCCGGGCATGTTATGCATGCCGAACACCTTCGAGATGCCGAAGCGGTCCATCATGCCGTCCTTGACCATTTCGTTGCCGCCGCCGCCGCCTTCCTCGGCGGGCTGGAAGATCACCGCCACGGAGCCGACGAAATTGCGCGTTTCGGCGAGGTATTTGGCTGCGCCGAGCAGCATGGCGGTGTGGCCGTCATGGCCGCAGGCATGCATTTTGCCGGGAACGCTCGACGCGTAAGGCTTGCCGGTGATCTCGTTGATCGGCAAAGCGTCCATGTCGGCGCGCAGGCCGATGGCCGGACCCTCGCCCTTACGGCCGCGGATGATGCCGACGACGCCGGTTTTGCCGAGGCCGGTCACAACCTCGTCGCAACCGAAAGCCTGCAGCTTGTCGGTGACGAAGGCGGCGGTCTGGAAAACGTCGAAGTTCAGTTCCGGCGTCTGGTGCAGATGGCGCCGCCAGCCCGCGACTTCTTCCTGCATTTCCGCGGCACGGTTGAGAATTGGCATAATCGTTCCATTTCTTTGTTGGGGCAGGCAATTCAGGGCCGCTGCCCGGCAAGTGTGATCGTCTGGCGCTTTGCCATTTTGACGTCACATAGGGTAAATAGCACCGCATAATGCGGCCCGGAGTCGAGGGTCGGTCCGCACTATGCTGGCCATCGCGCAGCGAAATCTTACGGAGCCAGCGGCAACTACGGCAAGAGGCGATTTCGGAATTGATCATGCGGCAGAGGCATTTCCTCAACCTATTGCTTGCGGGGGCGCTGGCGCTGCCGATGCTTTCCGGCACTGCGCGCGCCAATCCGGTGGTGCTGTTCGACCTGAAGAGCGGCAAGGTGCTGGAGCATCAGGACGCCTTCAAGCGCTGGTATCCGGCCTCGCTGAGCAAGCTGATGACGGCCTATGTGGCGTTCCGAGCGATCGCCGCCGGCGAGGTGGCGCTCGATTCGCCGATCAAGGTGACGAAACATTCGGCCGGCGAGCCGCCGAGCAAGATGGGCTTCAAGCCCGGATCGGTCATGCGGCTCGACAATGCGCTGAAGATGATGCTGGTCAAGTCGGCCAACGACATCGCCATGGCCGTCGGCGAGAACATCGGCGGATCGCAGGCCGCCTTCGCCGACCGCATGAATGCCGAGGCCGCCAGGCTCGGCATGGTCGGAACGCATTTCGTCAACCCGAATGGGCTGTTCTCGCCGGACCAGTACACGACCGCGCGCGACCTTGCCGTCCTGGTGACGGCGCTTCGCAACGACTTCCCGCAATATGCGCCGTGGTTCTCTATCGAGGGCCTTGCCGTCGGTAAGAAGGCGATCCCGAACTACAATCTGCTGATCGGGCGCTATCCCGGCGCCGACGGGATGAAAACCGGCTTCGTCTGCTCCTCGGGCTTCAACATGATCGGCTCGGCGACGCGCGATGGCCGCACACTGGTTGCCGTGGTGCTCGGCGAAAAATCCGCCATCAGCCGCGCCGAAGCGGCGGCGAAGCTGCTCGACCAGGGTTTTGACGCGCCGGCGGCCGGGTCGACGACGCTCGCGGCGCTCAAGCCCTATGGCGACACGCTGTCGCCCAACGACCTGCAGGACGAGATCTGCAAGAAGAAGCCGAAGGAACAGCAGTCGGAGGCAGCGCCTGCCGTCGCCGCCAAGGACAAGGCCAAATCGCCCTATCAGGTGAAACTCGATCACCCGACGCTGATCGCGGTCGGCCTTGGCGGGGCCACCGGGCCGGCGCCCAAGGCTTTCGTCGACCAGACCGATCAGAACTATGCCGATGTGCCGCTGCCCAGTTGGCGGCCCGACAAGCCTCTGCCGGCCGGCGCCACACCCGCCGCAACCGCTGCCGCTGCAGCGCAGGGGGATCAGCCGGCCAAGGCGGCAAACTCGCCATGACCGGGCGCAGCGGCTTTCCCATACCCGTCTCGGTGCTCACCGGCTTTCTCGGGGCCGGCAAGACGACGCTGCTCAACCGGTTGCTCAAGGATCCGGCGCTTGCCGACACAGCCGTCATCATCAACGAGTTCGGCGAGGTGGCGATCGACCATCTGCTCGTCGAGCAAGCCTCAGACGGCATCATCCAGCTTTCCGACGGCTGCCTTTGCTGCACGGTGCGCGGCGAACTCGTCGATACGCTGGCCGACCTCGTCGACCGGCTGCAGACCGGACGCATCGCCAGGCTGGCCCGGGTCGTGGTCGAAACCACCGGCCTTGCCGATCCTGCACCGGTGCTGCAGTCGATCATGGCGCATCCGGCGCTGGTGCAGGCTTTCCGGCTCGACGGCGTCATCGCGCTGGTCGACGGCGTCAACGGGGCGGCCACGCTGGATGGCCATGTCGAGGCGGTGAAGCAGGCGGCAGTCGCCGACCGCATCGTGCTGACCAAGACCGATCTCACCGAGGCAAGCGACGTCGAGGCCCTGCGGGCGCGACTTCATCAGATAAATCCGAGCGCGGTCCTTCTCGACGTCAATGACCCCGCTACCGGG
>NZ_RZSV01000223.1:0-8974 GCF_004023205.1 Mesorhizobium sp. M1A.F.Ca.IN.020.03.2.1
GCCCAGCAGATCGCCGTTTTGCGGACTGGCCGCTATGACGTAGAAGGCGCCGCCGATCGGCAGCAAAGACATCGCCACACCATTGGCGCGCGGCAGCTTGCAGGTCGTGTGACCATTGTCGGCCAGCGCCGCGATCTGGCAGAGATGAACGGTGAACATCGCCGCATCGATCGAGCCCGCAGCTGCGTCCAGGGCCTGCAGGCGAAGTTCCGCTTCCGCGCGGGCGGCTTGCGAGTAGGATCGGTCGACCTCGAGAAAGTCATGGCGGAAGACTTTCAGATCCTCGACCTGTGCGTCATGCGAGGTGACCCCGTCCGGACTTTGCGCGGTCGCGTGGCCGAGCGCCAACAGGCTGAGCAGGGGCAAGGCGAGCAGCCGGGCAAAGGTCATGGCTTCCCTCTCGATCGCGATCCGGCCCGCTGCCGATAAAGCTGAGGAATAGGGCAGCTTCGCACGTCGCTGCGTTCACATCTTTGCGAGCGGGCTGGAGTGGGGTCCCGCTCGGAGGCTGCGGTTTTGCGCCGGGACGGGAACGACGTCCGACCGTCGAAAGGCGGTCCGCCGCGCGGGCCGGGTTCACCCCGTTAAAGCCTTGTCATCATTGGCCGGCGCGGCGCGGCCGGTCACTCTCACGCGATGGGGGCACGGTCCCCGAACAGTTCGCCCGGGCGCGCATTTTTGAGTGTGGTCTTCAACCTAACCCATTCAATTCTTACGGGAATTTAATGTCGGGCGCAATTGCATGGCCAGGTTCCGGCGTTATGTTCCCGGCCGGATTGCGTCTTGGGCCAGTGACGCTGGCCAAGGACGTGGTCGACCTAGCCGCTTGCGGTTCGATGGATAGGTGACAAAGTGGACGACGAAGTCGCCAGCCGGTTACAGCCGCTCCGTGAGCCGATGGCAGACATCAAGCCGGTGGTCGTGCGTCGCCGGCGCCGCGGCTGGATGGTCGCGCTGCTGCTGGTGGCGGCTGGAGCGGGCGTCGCCTTCTGGCTCCATCCAGCACCGGTGCACCAGCAAGGCGCGCGCGGCGGCCAACGATTCCGGGGCGGCGATCTCGGCGCGCAGCCGGTCGCAGTCGCCTCGGTGACGCAGGCCGACATCCCGATCACGCTGGAGGCGCTGGGCACGGTCACCTCACTGTCGACGGTGACGGTGCGCCCGCAGGTCAGCGGGCAGATCACCGCGATCGCCTTCACCGAAGGGGAGATGGTGAAGAAGGGCGATTTTCTTGCCCAGGTCGACGACCGCACTCTCCAAGCCTCGCTGCATCAGCTGCAGAGCCAATTGAAGCACGATCAGGCGCTGCTGAGCGATGCCAGGCTCGACCTCGACCGCGATCTGAAGCTGACCTCCAACGCCATCACGCAGCAGGCGGTCGACCTGCAGCGCGCGATCGTGCAATCCGACGAGGGCACGGTCATGTCCGACCAGGCGCAGATCGAGGCCGTCGAGGTCAATATCGCCAACAGCCATATCGTTGCACCTGCCGACGGCCGCATCGGCCTCAGGCTGGTCGATCAGGGCAATTACGTCACGCCTTCCGACAGCACCGGCATTGCGGTGATCACCGAGATGCAGCCGATTTCGGTGCTGTTCTCGCTGCCCGAAGACACCCTCGCCGAAGTTCTGGAACAGTCGCATGGTAATGCCGGGCTCAAGGCCACCTTGTTCGACCGCAACGACACCAAGCAGATCGCCGAAGGCACGCTGCAGACGATCGACAACCAGATCGATCCGACCACCGGCACCGTGAAGCTGCGCGCCGTGTTTGCTAACGCCGACGGCGGGCTTTATCCCAACCAGTTCGTCAACGTGCATCTCCTGGTGCGCACGCTGACCGGCGTGACGGTGCTGCCCAACGCCGCCATCCAGCACGGCGCTCCAGGCACTTTCGTCTATCAGCTCAACGACGACAGCACTGTCTCGGTGAAGACCGTTTCCCTTGGCCCCGGCGACGCCTCGGTCACGCAATTGCTGTCGGGCCTTCCGCCGGGCGCCAAGGTGGTCGTCGATGGCGTCGACCGGCTGAAGGACGGCGCCAAGGTGACCGTGCCTGACAACAGCGCCGCGCCGACCGCCGGCGCTGGATCTCCCGCGCAGCCGCAAGCGGAGGGTAGGGGCAGCGGGGCCGCCGCGACCAGCAATACGTCTGCCGTCAACCCCGGCAACGCGCCCGCGATCTCGAGCAGCCAGCGCCAAGGTTCGGCAGGCGACGGCGCGGACGCATCGGGCGATGCCAACCGCAAGCACCACCGCCACCATCGTCGCGACGGCAGCGGCAATAGCGGTAGCAGCGGAAATGGTGGCGACACCGGCGAAGCCCAATGAGCACGCCGAGCGGTCTCGTCTCCGGCTGGCTGAACCCGTCGCGGCCGTTCATCCTGCGGCCGGTGGCCACCACGCTGATCATGGCCACCATCCTGGTGGTCGGCATGATCGCCTATCTCTTCCTGCCGCTCTCGGCCTTGCCTGAGGTCGACTACCCGACGATCCAGGTGCAGACCTTCTATCCCGGCGCCAGCCCGGAGGTGATGACGACTTCGGTCACGGCACCCTTGGAGCGCCAGTTCGGCCAGATGCCGGGGCTGGAGCAGATGTCGTCGGGGAGTTCGGCCGGCGCCTCGGTCATCACGCTGCGCTTCAGCCTCGACCTCAGCCTGGATATTGCCGAGCAGGAGGTTCAGGCGGCGATCAACGCGGCCGGCAACCTTCTGCCCGCCGACCTGCCGGCGCCGCCGATCTACGCCAAGGTGAATCCGGCCGATGCGCCGATCCTGACGCTGGCGATCACCTCGAAGACGCTGCCGCTGACCGAAGTCGAGAACTATGCCGAGACGCGGCTGGCGCAAAAGATCTCGCAGCTCCCGGGCGTCGGGCTGGTCAGCATCTCCGGCGGCGAGCGGCCGGCCGTGCGAATCCGCGTAAAGCTCAAGGCGCTGGCCGCCATGGGGCTCAACATCGACGATCTGCGCACCACCATCGGCGCGCTCAACGTCAACACGCCGAAAGGCAGCTTCGACGGGCCGGCGCGTTCCTACACCATCAACGCCAACGACCAGATCAGCGACCCCAAGACCTATGCGGATATGGTCGTCGCTTACCGCAACGGGGCGCCGGTCAGGCTGGGCGAGGTCGCCGATATCATAGAGGGGCCGGAGAACTCGAAGCTGGGCGCTTGGGAAAACCGCTCGCCGGCGATCCTGCTCAACATCCAGCGCCAGCCCGGCGCCAACGTCATCCGCGTCGTCGACTCGGTGAAGGCGCTGCTGCCACAGCTTCGCGCCGGCTTGCCGGCGGCGGTCAGCGTCGAGCCGCTGACCGACCGCACGACCACCATCCGTGCCTCAGTCCATGACGTCGAGTTCGAGCTGGCGACGGCGGCGCTTCTGGTCGTGCTCGTCACCTTCCTGTTCCTGCGCAACATTCCGGCGACGATCATTCCGAGCCTGTCGGTGCCGCTGTCGCTGATCGGCACGTTCGCGGTCATGTATCTTCGGGGCTTCAGCCTCGACAATCTGTCGCTGATGGCGCTGACCATCGCCTCCGGCTTCGTCATCGACGACGCCATCGTCATGATCGAAAACATCTCGCGTTTCATCGAGCATGGCGACGATCCGGTCACCGCCGCGCTCGAAGGCTCGGCCCAGATCGGCTTCACCATCATCTCGCTCACCGTCTCGCTGATCGCGGTGCTGATCCCGCTTCTGTTCATGGGCGACGTCGTCGGCCGCCTGTTCCACGAATTCGCCATCACGCTTGCGATCGCCATCGTCATTTCGGCCATCGTCTCGTTGACGCTGGTGCCGATGATGTGCGCCAGGCTGCTCAAGCCGCCGTCCGAACGCAGGCAGGGCGCGCTGGCGCGCGGCGCCGAGGCCGGCTTCGACGCTGTCGCGAATGGCTATGCCGCCGCCTTGCGGTGGGTGCTCGACCGTCAGGCGCTGACGCTGCTGGTCGCCGCAGCCACGCTTGCGCTCACCGTTTATCTCTATGTTGTCATCCCGAAAGGCTTCTTCCCGGTTCAGGACACCGGCGCGATTTCGGCGGTCACCGAGGCCGCGGGCTCGGCCTCCTACGCCGACATGGCAGCGCACCAGCAGGCGCTCGCCGATGTCATCCTCAAGGACCCGGATGTCGCGAGCCTGTCGTCCTTCATCGGCGTCGACGGCCAGAACATGACCGCCAACAGCGGCCACATGCTGATCAATCTCAAGCCGCGCGACGAGCGCGCGGCCGATGCCAGCGCGATCATCCGGCGGCTGGCTCGGGAGACCGACGTCGTGACCGGCATCGCGCTGCACATGCAGCCGGTGCAGGACCTGAGCGTGGACTCCACCTCCAGCGCGTCGCAGTACCAATACGTTCTGCAGGATTCGGATCCGGCCGAGCTGGCGACGTGGACATCAAAGCTCACCGATAGGCTGGTGGCACTTCCCGAACTCGCCGACGTAGCCAGCGACAGCCAGCAGAGCGGGCTTGCGGTCGACATCACCATCGACCGAGCGACGGCGGCACGCTTCGGGATTACGCCAGCGACCGTCGACAACGCGCTCTACGATGCCTTCGGCCAGCGGATCATCTCGACCATCTTCACCCAGTCGAACGAATACCGCGTCATCCTTGAAGCCGACCCCTCGGTGGGACAGACGCCGGCTTCGCTCGGCTCGATCTACCTGCCGTCCTCCGGTTCCGGCCAGGTGCCGCTATCGGCGGTCGCCAGCATCACTGTCCGGCAGGCGCCGCTGCTGGTGAACCACCTTGCCCAGTTCCCGGCCGCGACCATCTCCTTCAATCTCGCGCCCGGCATCTCGCTCGGCGACGCCACCGCGGCGATCAGCAAGGCGGAACATGACATGCAGCCGCCCGCCGGCCTGGTCACCGGCTTCCAAGGCGCCGCGCTTGCCTTGCAAAGCTCGCTCTCCAACGAGCTGCTGCTGCTGCTCGCGGCAGTCGCCACCGTCTATGTCGTGCTTGGCGTGCTTTATGAGAGCTTCATCCACCCGCTGACGATCCTCTCGACGCTGCCCTCGGCAACCGTGGGCGCGCTGGTGGCGCTGATGCTCGCCGGCCACGATCTCGACGTGATCGGCATCATCGGCATCGTGCTCTTGGTCGGCATCGTCAAGAAGAACGCCATCATGATGATCGACTTCGCCCTGCAGGCCGAGCGCCTGCAGGGGCTGGACCCGCGCGAGGCGATTTATGAAGCCTGCTTGCTGCGGTTGCGGCCGATCCTGATGACGACGATGGCCGCGCTGTTCGGGGCGCTCCCGCTCCTGCTCGGCGGCCTTGCCGGCTCGGAATTGCACCAGCCGCTCGGCATCACCATCGTTGGCGGGCTGATCGTCAGCCAGGTGCTGACGCTCTTCACCACGCCGGTGATCTACCTTGCCTTCGATAGACTGACGCGGTCGGGGGCGCGTGAAGCGAGAGCGCCGGCCGGCGGGCTCACGCCGTGAATCTCTCCGCGCCCTTCATCGCCAGGCCGGTCGCCACGACGCTGCTGGCCATCGGATTGGCGGCGGCGGGCCTGATCGCATACGTCAATCTTCCCATCGCGCCGCTGCCCAAGGTGGATTTCCCGACCATCTCGGTGCAGGCTTCGATGCCGGGCGCCAGCCCCGACACGATGTCGACCGATGTCGCGGCGCCGCTCGAACGGCATCTCGGCCAGATCGCCGGGGTTTCCGAGATGACGTCGCGCTCCGGCACCGGCTCGACCAATGTTGTGCTGCAATTCGACCTCGATCGGGACATCAACGGCGCCGCGCGCGATGTTCAAGCCGCTATCAACGCCGCGCGCGCCGACCTCCCGTCCGACCTGCGCAGCAACCCGACCTACCGCAAATACAATCCCGCCGACGCACCGGTGATGATCCTGGCGCTGACCTCGCGCACACTCACACCCGGTCAGCTCTACGATGCCGCCGCGACCGTGCTGCAGCAGCGCCTGTCCCAGGTCGAGGGTGTCGGCAATGTCGACCTCGGCGGCTCGTCGCTGCCCGCCGTTCGGGTGGAGCTCAATCCGGGGGCGCTGTTCCATTACGGCATCGGCTTGGAGGATGTGCGCGCCGCACTTGCCTCGGCCAATGCCCGCAGTCCGAAGGGCTTCGAGGAGGACGGCGCGCTCCGCTACCAGCTCTACACCAACGACCAGGCGAGCCATGCCGCCGACTATCGCGACCTGGTGATCGCCTGGCGCAACAGTGCGGCGGTGCGCCTCGCCGACATCGCAGATGTCGAGGACTCGGTCGAGGACGTGCGCAATCTCGGCCTCGCCAATGGCGTGCCGGCCGTGCTTTTGGTGCTCTATCGCGAGCCCAACGCCAACATCATCGACACGGTCGACCGCGTGCGCGCGCTGATCCCGACGCTGCAGGCTTCGGTGCCGGCGGATGCGCGCCTCAGCATCGCGTCCGACAGCAGCCTCACCATCCGCGGCTCGCTGCGCGACACCGAGCTGACGCTGGTGCTGGCGGTGCTGCTGGTCGTCTTCGTGGTGTTCTGCTTTTTGCGCGACTGGCGCGCGGCGCTGATCCCGAGCGTGGCGCTGGTCGTCTCGATCCTCGGCACCTTCGGGGCAATGTATCTGCTCGGCTACACGCTCGACAATCTGTCCTTGATGGCGCTCACCATCGCCACCGGCTTCGTCGTCGATGACGCCATCGTGGTGCTGGAAAACATCATGCGCCACATCGAGGACGGCGTGCCGCGCGGCCGGGCGGCGCTGGTCGGCGCTCAGGAGGTCGGCTTCACCGTTCTGTCGATGAGCGCTTCTCTCGTCGCCGTGTTCCTGCCGATTCTGTTGACGGGCGGCATACTCGGCCGCCTGTTCCAGGAATTCGCCATGACTTTGTCGCTGGCCATCGCCATTTCGCTGGTGCTGTCGCTGACGGTGACGCCGATGATGTGCGCCCATTTTTTGCGCGCGGGTGCAGTCCGGTCGGAGCGCCGTTCCATCCTCGCCCGCTTCGGCGAAAGCGTCTTCGAGCGCGTCCGCGCCGGCTACGGCCGCTCGCTAGCCTGGTCGCTCGACAACGCCGAGGCGATGCTCATCATCCTGATCGCGGCCGTCGCGCTCAACGTCTACCTCTATACGATCGTGCCGAAGGGCTTCTTCCCGCAGCAGGACACCGGCGAGCTGATCGGCGGCCTGCGCGCCGACCAGGCCATTTCCTTCCAATTGATGCGGCAGAAATTCGAGCGGCTGGAGACGATCCTGAAGAGCGACCCGGCGGTGGCGAACGTCGTCGGCTATATCGGCGGCCGCCAGACCAACTCCGGCTTCGTCTATGTCAACCTGAAGCCGAAGGGCGATCGTGCGCCGCTGCAAGCGGTGCTGGGGCGGCTGCGCGCGCAGCTCAGGCAATTGCCCGGCGCGCAGCTCTTCCTCAATCCGCGCCAGGAGATCAGGGTCGGCGGCCGCCAGAGCCTCGCCACCTATCAATACACGCTGCAGGCCGATACGACCGCGGATCTCGACGAATGGGCGCCGAAACTCGTCGAATTGCTGAAACAGGCGCGGGAGCTAACCGACGTCAATTCGGACCGCGACGAGGCCGGGCTCGAAACCAACATCACCGTCGACCGCGAGAGCGCGGCCCGGCTCGGCCTGACGCCGGCGAGCATCGACAACACGCTTTACGACGCCTTCGGCCAGCGCCAGGTGTCGACCATCTTCAACGCCCGCAACCAATATCACGTGGTGATGGAAGTCGCGCCGCGCTTTCTGCAGGATCCGAGCGCGCTCAACGGCATCTATGTCAGCACCTCGGGCGCGGCGGCGAGCGGCACGCAGAAGACCAACGCGCTGGCCGGCAGCCTGTCGGGCTCGCTGCAGAATCAGGCGACCAATGCGATCGCCGTCACCGGCCACGGCAGCGCCTCGAGCGGCGCCGCCGTCAGCACCTCGGCCGAGACCATGGTGCCGCTCGCCGCCTTCAGCACTTACGGTCCGGCGACCACGCCGCTTTCGGTCAACCACCAGGGCCACTTCGTCGCCACGACGATCTCGTTCAACCTTGCCGATGGCGCCACGCTCGGCGACGCCTCGGCGGCAATCGACCGCGCCATGGCGGAGCTGAAAATGCCGGTGTCGATCCACGGCTCGCTTGCCGGCACGGCACTCGCCTTCCGCTCCAACCTGCTCAACGAGCTTCTGCTGATCGCTGCCGCGCTCGCCACGATCTATGTCGTGCTCGGCGTGCTCTACGAAAGCTACGTGCACCCGATCACCATCCTGTCGACGCTGCCTTCGGCCGGCATCGGCGCGCTGCTCGCGCTCATCGTCACCGGCATGGAATTCGACGTGATCTCGCTGATCGGCATCATCCTGTTGATCGGCATCGTCAAGAAGAACGCCATCATGATGATCGACATGGCCTTGCAGGCCGAGCGCCAGGAAGGGCTTGCGCCGCGAGAAGCCATCCACAAGGCGAGCCTCCAGCGCTTCCGGCCGATCATGATGACGACCTTTGCGGCTTTGCTCGGCGCCTTGCCGTTGGCGCTCGAGACCGGCACTGGGGCGGAGCTGCGCCAGCCGCTCGGCATCGCGATCGTCGGCGGCCTCATCGTCTCGCAGCTTCTCACGCTCTACACCACGCCGGTCGTCTATCTCTATCTCGACCGGCTCAGCGCCCGCAGACCGATGCTGCGAGTGGCGCCGGCGGAGTGATCGGGCACCGCGACCTTGGACTGTTCGACCGCGCGAAGCGAAACAGTTCGGCCCGGCGCGCCTTCATCTCCCTCAACGCTACCCGAGGCGGTTGATCGTGAGATCTGGGCCATCGCTTGGTGAACTGGCAAGATGCTTCATCATCGGATGCGCCCTCGAAGGGCGCGACCAGTTCCTGCTCACCCGGCAATTGCCCAAGCGCTATACAGGGGCGTCGCGGGCGGGCCTTTTGCGTCGCTTCCTTGGTCGCTCATAGGTGCTGCCGGGTGAGCAGGAACTGGTCGCGCCCTTCGAGGG
>NZ_RZSV01000224.1:0-8928 GCF_004023205.1 Mesorhizobium sp. M1A.F.Ca.IN.020.03.2.1
GACAGAGGGGGGTGCGAAGGAGCACGTCGGTGGAAATCGACGGCTTCGAAATACGTCCTTCGCAATGGCGGCCTCATTCATACCTCTCCTCCCCACCCCCGCCTTCGCCCACGCCTCTGACCGCGGCCATGTCCTGCTTCTTCCCACGGGCTACTACATCGCTGGTGGCGCGCTTGCGGTGGCTGTCAGCTTTCTGACGCTGGCGCTGCTGCCGCCCGCCGCTCTTGACCGCTTCTGGCGCCGACGCCTCTCTTTGTTCACTGTCAGCGACCACCCGCGCACCGTCCTCAGCTTGCTTTCCTTTGCCGGCTTCGTGCTTCTCATCGCCACCGGCCTGTTCGGCAGCCGTGATCCACTCTCCAACCCCTTGCCTCTGGTGATCTGGACGCTGCTCTGGGCCGGTTTCACGCTGCTGCAGGGGGTATTCGGCGATCTCTGGTCCTGGCTCAACCCGTGGTACGGCCCCTGGCGCGTTGCATCTCGCGTCTTCAACCTTCGCACTGACGAAGCCGAGCCATCGCGCCTTCCCAAATGGCTCGGCTACTGGCCGGCGTTCGTCCTGTTCTTCGGCTTCGCCTGGTTCGAGCTCATCGATCCCGCGCCCGACGATCCGTCGCGCCTGGCCTTCGCCGCCGGCATCTACTGGCTGCTCAGTTTCGCCGCCATATGCGTCTTCGGCTACGAAGACTGGAGTCGGCGCGGCGAATTCCTGACCGTCTTTTTCTCCATCGTCGCCCGCTTCGCGCCGGTCCAGCGCGAAAAAGGCCGGCTCGACCTCGGCTGGCCCGGTGCGAAGCTGCTTTCCGCCTCGTCGCTGCCGGCAAGCGGCACGGCGTTCCTGCTGCTGGCGCTCTCGTCCGTATCCTTCGACGGTCTTTCCAAAACCTTCTTCTGGCTCGGCCTGTTCGGCGTCAATCCGCTGGAGTTTCCCGGCCGTACCGCGTTGATCGGCATCGGCAGCTTTGGCTTGGTGCTGACATTCATCTTGTTGGCGGCCGTGTTCGCGCTTGCCGTTTCACTCGGCCAGCGCCTTGCCGGCGACGGGCAAGCCTTCGAGAAAGCCGCCGGCCTCCTGATTTGGTCCATCGTGCCGATCGCGCTCGCCTACCACATCGCCCACTACCTCACGGCGCTGCTCGTCGACGGCCAATACGCGCTGGTCGCTTTGTCCGACCCGTTCGCACTCGGCTGGAACCTGTTCGGCACCGCCGACAGGATGGTCGAGGCGGGCGTTGTCGTCGGCGCCGAGTCGGCCTGGTGGCTCTGGAATCTGCAGGCCGGCGTCATCATCGTCGGCCATGTGCTGGCGGTCTTGATCGCACACGGCCTAGCCTGGCGACTCCACCCGCAGCCGTCGCGCGCGGCGCTCAGCCAGCTGCCGCTGACGCTTCTGATGATCGCCTACACCATATCCGGCCTATGGCTGCTTGCCACGCCGACGGCAGGATGAGACAAGGGCCCGTCATGACGCGCGCATGGCCCCGAAAATCGGGTCGGGTGGAAGCTCGCTTGCCACGTCACAGCTTTGGTGATTTAGTTTGTACACATGCAATTTTCGCGTCCTCCGAGCGCGGAGGATCGAGCCGCCTTATCGCTGGTCAAAAAACTGAAAACAGGGGAACGGACATGGCTGACAAGAACGGATTTTTCGACCTCTCCAAAAGCACGCTTTCCCGCCGCACAGCGCTGAAAGGCATCGCCGCCGGCGCCGGCCTGGCGCTCGCGCCCGGCTTCGTTCGCTACAGCCAGGCGCAGAGTTCGGCGCCGATCAAGATCGGCTTCCAGTCGCACCGCACCGGCATCGGCGCCGCCTACGGCCGCTGGTACGAGAAGACGAGCGCTGCCGCCGTCAAGGCGATCAACGATGCCGGCGGTATCAGCGGCCGCAAGGTCGAGCTGGTGATCGAAGATGATGGCACCGATCCTGCCCGCGGCGCCGAGGTGGTC
The DNA here is from genome assembly GCF_004023205.1 of Mesorhizobium sp. M1A.F.Ca.IN.020.03.2.1. Classification (NCBI taxonomy): domain Bacteria; kingdom Pseudomonadati; phylum Pseudomonadota; class Alphaproteobacteria; order Hyphomicrobiales; family Phyllobacteriaceae; genus Mesorhizobium; species Mesorhizobium sp. M1A.F.Ca.IN.020.03.2.1. The sequence continues at coordinate 1,948 of NZ_RZSV01000224.1, forward strand.
GGCAAGTTCGCCACGCAGCATAAGACCGACATCATCTTCGGCACGCTGTTCTCGCATGTGGTGATCGGCTCGGCGCCCGCCGCCGGCGAAAACAAGATCCCCTATTTCGTGGTCAGCGAAGGCCACCACGTCGCCTCGACCAAGCTCAACCGCTACGTCTTCCAGCCCGGCATCACCGACGTGAAGAGCCAGATCCAGTCGATGGCGCCGTGGATCGCGGCGAATGCCGGCAAGAAGGTGACGCAGATCTTCCCCGACTTCGCCTTCGGCTACGACCATCGCGACTACCTGCCGCCGGCGTTGAAGGCGCAAGGCGCCGACGTGATCGCGCAGATCGCCATCCCGCCGACGGAGTCGTCCTTCACCAAATACTTCCCGCAGATCCCGGCCGAGACCGAGGTGATCTACCACGTCATGGTGGGTCCGGCCGTGCTCACCTTCGTCAAGGAGCTCGGCGAGTTCTACGGCTCGCAAAGGCCGCAGCTCTTCGGCTTCATCGACTCCCTCGAAGCCGTCGACATCAACAGCCCCGGCCTCGAATTCCTCGACGGCAGCCATTTCTGGGAAGGCTCGCCGCGCTACGCGCAGCCCGATGACTCGGCCGCGCAGAAGGCCTATCGCGCCGCCGTCGGCATCGACGACAATGGCGCCGCCGTCGGCGATCCCAAGGACGTCTCCACCGCTGCCCACATGTTCGGCTGCTGGGAGACGCTCTATGTCATCAAGAAGGCGATGGAGGATGCCGGCTATAAGGGGCCGGAAGACCGCGCCAAGCTGGTCGAGGCAACCGAAGCGCTGAAGGAATTCGCCGAAGGGCCGGAGCATCCGCAGGGTCCGAAAACCTTTAACGGCAAGATCCACCAATGCTTCGGCATCCAGAACATCTCCAAGGTCGAAGGCGGCAAGCTGAAGGTCGTCCACAAGACCAAGATCGAGGACGGCCTCTACGAGCCGGAAGGGGATTACACGACGCAAGCGCTGTGAGCTTCGACGTTTCACCGAGCGTGAGCGCCAAGCCACCCCCCTCTGTCCTGCCGGACAGTCCGGCAGGGCAGTGGGGGGTGCCTCGCGCATCCGCCGGTATCTAGCCCATGCACTTCGGACCCCACCTCCTGCTCGCCGCCCTGGAAGGCCTCGTCACGTCCGCCGTGCTGGCGCTGACGGCGCTTGGCCTGTCGCTGGTGTTCGGCGTCATGCGCATCGTCAATGTCGCGCATGGCGAGTTCTTCATGCTGGGCGCCGTGCTTGCCTGGGCGATCTCGACGGCGATTTCCGGCCATCCCGCTATCGGCTTCGTCGCCGCGCTGGTGATCGCGCCGTTGCTGGTCGGGCTGGTCGCGTTTCTTGCCGAATGGCTGGTGCTGCGCCGGCTGAACTACAATCCCGAAGGCACCATCGTCGCCACCATCGGCATGCTCTATATCATCCAGCAACTGGCGCTGACCTTCTACGGCCCGGAAGCGCGCCCGGTCGAGCCACCCTTCAATTACCGCATCCTGCTGCCGTGGTTCGGCTATTCAGGCTACAAGCTTTCGGTCATTGCCGCCTCCGCGGTTCTGCTGGTGATCACCTGGCTGGTGCTGACACGGACGAAAATCGGCCTGATCATGCGCGCCACCCAGTATGACCGCGAGACGGCGCAGGCCTTCGGCATCCCGGTCGAGCGCGTCTATGCCGGCGTGTTCGCCATCGGCGCCATGCTGGCGGCAATCGCGGCGGTGCTGATCGTGCCGATCAGCCAGGCGCATTACCTGATGGGGCAGGACCCGCTGCTGTTGTCCTTCATCGTCGTCATCATCGGCGGCCTCGGCTCATTGCGTGGCACGGTGGTCGCCGCCATCCTGATCGGCCTCTCCGACGGCATCGTCTCGGTGTTCTTCTCGCCGACCTTGGCCAAGATCATCGCCACGCTGGTGGTCGCCATGGTGCTGGTGTTCCGGCCGCAAGGCCTGTTCGGGACGGCGGCGCGATGAAGGATGCTTCCCCCGCGAAGACCTACGCGCTGCATATCGGCGTCATCGCGCTCCTGTTCGCGCTGAATTTCGTCCTGCCCGATTATCATCAGGGCCTGTTCGCGCGCATCATGGCGCTTGCCGTCTTCGCCATGGGCTACAACCTGCTCTTCGGCTATGTCGGCCTGCTCAGCCTCGGTCACGCCATGTTCTTCTCGGCCGGCCTCTATGGTGCCGGGCTGGCTGTCTATCAATTGGGCTGGGGCGTGCCGGAAGCCTTCGTCGCCGGGGTTGCCTGCGGCGCCATGCTTGCCTTGGTCATCGGCCTGCTCGCGCTGCGCACATCGGGTGTGGCCTTCATGATCGTCACCATGATGTTCGCGCAGGTCTTCTATCTGCTCATCCTTTATTTCGCCGCCTGGACCGGCGGCGACCAGGGCCTTGTCATCCAGCAGCCGTCGAGAATAATCGCGATCGGCGGCGCATCGCTCGACCTGACCAATCCGACTGTGCGCTACATGAGCGCTCTGGCGCTGTTCTCGGTCGTGCTGCTCATCACGCTTGTTATCGTTCGCTCCCGCTTCGGCCGCGTGCTGGTCGCCATTCGCGAGAATGAGGAGCGCACGAAGATGCTGGGCTACGACACCGTCGCCAACAAGCTCGTCGCCGTCATTGCCTCAGGCGCCATCTGCGCCGCGTCCGGTGCGGCTTATGCGCTGCTGTTCGGCTATATTGGATCGAGCTTCGCGTCGGTGCAGTATTCGATCCTGCCACTGCTCTGGGTGCTGCTCGGCGGCGCCGCGACCATTCTCGGGCCGCTCATCGGCACGCTGTTCATGTATTATGTCACCGACATCACCAGCGGCTTCACCTCCGCCTATCTTTTGATCGTCGGCGTGGCGCTGATCCTGCTGGTGCTCTTCTTTCCGAAGGGCGTTCTGGGCAGCGTCCGCCAGCGCTGGCTCGGATGGTTGCCGTGATGCCGCTGCTCACCACCAAGGGTCTTTTGCGCCGTTTCGGGGGCTTGCGCGCCGTCGACGGCGTCGATTTCGCGCTGATGCCGGGCGAAATCCGCGCCATCATCGGCCCCAATGGCGCCGGTAAGACAACTTTCGTCAGTCTGCTCAGCGGCCGCATCCAACCCTCCTCCGGCATGATCGTCTTCGACGGCGCCGACATCACGACCATGCCGGCTTACAAAAGGGTTCGCCTCGGCGTTGCCTACACCTTCCAGATCACCAGCGTCTTCGCCAATCTCACGGCCTACGACAATGTCGCGTTGCCGGTGCAGCGCACGCTGACCGACGGCCGCTCGAAGGGGCAGGTGAGGAGCGGCGTCATGGCGGCGCTGGAACGCACCGGCCTCGCCGACCGCGCCGGCACCCCGGCCGGCCAGCTTTCCTACGGCCACCAGCGCCTGCTGGAGGTGGCAATGGGCCTGGCGCTGAGGCCGCGCCTGCTGATCCTCGACGAGCCGACGCAAGGGCTGGCCGACAGCGAGATCGACAATTTCGTCCTACTGGTGCGCGAGATCGCCAAGCATGCCACCGTGCTGCTCATCGAGCACAACATGCCGGTGGTCATGCAGCTTGCCGACCGCATCACCGTCTTCAATTCGGGAAAGATTCTCGCTGAGGGCACGCCCGAGCAGATCCGCGCCAATGCCGAGGTGCAGGATGCCTATCTCGGAGCGACCCATGGCTGATCTCCCCGGCACCGAGAGCGGGCTGCTCGCCATTTCCGGCCTCGACTGTTTTTACGGCGAGGTGCAGGTGCTCTACGGGCTCGACCTTGTCCTCAACAAGGGCGAAGTGCTTTGCCTATTCGGCCGCAACGGCGCCGGCAAGACGACGACGCTGAAGGCGATCATGGGGCTGGTTCCGGCCGCTGCCGGTTCGATCAGACTGGCCGGCAAGGAGCTGACCGGACTTGCCGCACATGACGTGCCGAAGACGGGCGTCGCTTATGTGCCGCAGGGCCGGCGATTATTCGCCGACATGACGGTGGCGGAAAACGTCGAGATCGGCCTGATGACCCGCGGCAAGGGCAAGGCGACGCGGGAACGCGTCCTCGACCTTTTCCCGCTGTTGCGAGAGCGCTTGAAGCAACGCTCCGGCACGCTTTCCGGAGGCGAGCAGCAAATGCTTGCCATGGCGCGTGCGCTCTGCCTCGAGCCGCAGGTGCTTCTTCTCGACGAGCCCACCGAAGGGCTGATGCCCTCGATGATCGCCAAGATCCGCGAGACGGTGGCGAAGCTGCGCGATCTGGGCGTCTCGACGATCCTGGTCGAGCAGCGCGTCGACGCCGTGCTGTCGGTCGCCGACCGCATCTCATTCATCGAGAACGGCCGCAACCGCGAGACCGTCGATGTCGAGGAACTGCGCGCCGACCCCTCCGCGGTTCGGCGCTATGTGGGCGTGGGCTGAAGGTCACTGCGAAGCAGCGGGAGCTGGCGCCGAGCCCCACCCGGACCTGGCCCGACCTCCCCACAAGGGGAGGTAAAGCTCTGCACCGCTTCACCTAAAAAACAAAAACCCCGCGATCAAAAACGTCGGGATCAGCACCAGGCCGGACCACGCCATGTAGCCGAAGAAGCCCGGCACCTTGAAGCCGCGATGTCTGGCGATAGCAAAGACCATGAAGTTCGGCGCATTGCCGATATAAGTGTTGGCGCCCATGAACACGGCGCCGGCCGAGATCGCGGCGAGCGTGGAGGCCGCCTCCGTCATCAGGTGCCTGGCGTCGCCGCCGGCAAGCTCGAAGAACACCAGATAGGTCGGCGCGTTGTCGAGGAAGGACGACAGCGCTCCGGTCAGCCAGAAATAGGCGAGATCGTCGGGCTGGCCGTCCGCCGAGGTGACCAGCGAAACCAGCGGCGCCAGCGCCCCATCGTGCCCGGCTCTCAGGATGGCGATAACCGGCACGATGCAGATGAAGATGCCGGCAAACAGTTTCGCCACCTCGGCGATGGGCCCCCAACTGAAGCCGTTCGCTTCCCTGTGGTTTTTGTACGAGACTTTGAGCGACAGAAAGGCCAGCGCCAGGATGATCGCGTCGCGTACCAGGTTCTGCAGCTCCAGGCCGATGCCGAGGATCGGGATGCTGATGCCCGGCTTCCAGCTGGCGGAAAGCAGGATCGCACCGATCACGCCGGCCAGCAGCGGCAGGTTGGCGAGGCCGCGCAGGCGCACCTTCGTGTCCGGTGTCGGGTCCTTGATCTTCGGCAAGCCGCCCTCGCGGCGATGCAGCACGATGTCGAGCGCCAGGAAGATGATCAGCACCAGCCCGCCGGTGAACAGCGTCTCGCGCCAGAGGTTCGCGGTCGTCCAGAAGAAGTCGACCCCGCGCAGGAAGCCGACGAAGAGTGGCGGGTCGCCGAGCGGGGTCAGCGAGCCGCCGATGTTCGAAACCAGGAAGATGAAGAAGATCACCACATGCGCGTTGAACGGGCGGTTGTCGTTGGCGCGCAGCATCGGCCGGATCAGGATCATCGAGGCGCCCGTCGTGCCGATGACCGAGGCGAGGATCGCGCCGATCAGCAGCAAGCCTGAATTGACCAGCGGCGTGCCGTGGATGTTGCCGGCGACCAGGATGCCGCCGGAAATGGTGAACAGCGCGAACAAAAGGATGATGAAGGACAGATATTCGGTGAGCAGCGTGTGCAGCACCGCCTCGCTTGCCGCCGGCATGCCGAAAGCGATCGCCAGCGGAACCACGGCAAGTGCCGCCCACGCGGCGGCGATCTTGCCGTAATGATGCTCCCAGACATGATGGAACAGCAGCGGCCCGGTCGCGATCGACAGCAACAGGCCGGCAAAGGGCAGCGCCCACCAGAGCGACATCGCCGCGCCGGGCAGCTCATGCGCCTCGGCTGCGAAAACCGCTTGTGGAAAGGCGAGAAGGAGTGCGGCCGTCATGGTTGCCGCCAACACCTTCGCCAATGTCGCAAAGCCCCCTCGATGCCTCACGGCGCGGTCAGTCCGAAAGGTGATCTTCGAGCACCACCCCGGCCTCGCGCATCCGTTTCAGCATCGTGCCGACCGAGCCGTTGAGATCGATGCCGCGGCAGGCATCCAGCCGCACCGTCGTCTTGAAACCTTGCTTGGCGGCATCGAGTGCCGAGAAGGCGACGCAGAAATCGGTGGCCAGGCCGACCAAGGTGATGGTGTCGATGCCGCGCTCCTTGAGATAGCCGGCAAGGCCGGTTGGGGTCGTGTGGTCGTTCTCGAAGAAAGCCGAATACGAGTCGATCGCGGTGCGGAAACCCTTGCGGATGACCAGTTCCGCTTTGGTCCAGGCGAGCCCGGAATGGAAATCGGACCCAAGGCTGCCCTGGATGCAGTGATCCGGCCAAAGCGTCTGCGGCCCGTAGGGCATCTCGATCGCTTCGAAGGGCTGCTTGCCTGGATGGCTGGAAGCGAAGCTCGAATGGCCGGCCGGATGCCAGTCCTGCGTCAGGATCACGTGATCGGTCCGCCGGATCAGGTCGTTGACCAGCGGCACGATCTCGTCGCCCCCGGCCACGGCCAGCGCGCCGCCGGGGCAAAAGTCGTTCTGCAGGTCGATGACGATGAGCGCTTCGTCGGCCATGCGGCCTCCCTTCTTCCTCGGCTTGGGCTCCAGTTGACGCGACCGGACACGGAACCTTGACCAGATGGCCGGCTGCGTCAACCTCCACAGGCATAACAAAGCCGTGGCCGACCACTTCGCTTTGACAATCGCGGCGAAGTTGATATCATTTGCATACGAATGAATTTGCCCGGCTGGACGGCGGCAGATTCCCTCGGAAAGGCCCCTTTCTGGGAAGGCAAAGCGTGATCCGTTACGCGAAACCCACCACGGTCGACGAGGCGCTCGCTCTGCTTGGCGAGGACCGCTGGCGCATTCTGGCCGGCGGCACCGATTTCTATCCGGCGCAGGGCGCGAAACCATTCCGCGACAACATTCTCGACATCAATGGTCTCGCCGCGCTGCGCGGCATCGCCGAGACGGGCGACTATTGGTGGATCGGCGCCCGCACCACCTGGAC
>NZ_RZSV01000225.1:0-8834 GCF_004023205.1 Mesorhizobium sp. M1A.F.Ca.IN.020.03.2.1
GGCGCAGGCGCCCGCCACCGAAACCCCCGCGCCCGCCGCCGAGAACCAAGCTCCAGTAGTACGTGCAGACGGGGCGCTGATGACCAATATCATCGGTGAATCGGTCTATAATGGGACCGGCGACGATGCCGAAGACATCGGCAAGGTCGACGACGTCGTTTTCGATGCAAGCGGCAACGTAAAATCCGTCATCATCGGCGTCGGCGGATTTCTTGGCGTCGGCACCAAGGATGTCGCCTTCGATTACAACAAGCTGGAATGGGCCGAGAAGAACGGCGACCGCTGGCTCGTAGCGAAGACGACCAAAGACGAGCTGAACGCACAGGCGGCCTTCGATCGCAAGGCCTATGATCCGGCCCCGGCGCAAACGACCGATGCCACGCAGCCTGCGACCACCGACACCGGAACGGCGCAAGCGCCCGCGCAGCCGGCCCAGCCGGTAGAGAAGGCTGAAGGCAATCTCGCCACCAACATCATGGGCGAGTCGGTCTATAACGGAACCGCCGACGACGCCCAAAAGATCGGTGACGTCAACGACATCGTTCTTGCCAAGGACGGCAAGGCCGAATCCCTCGTGATCGGCGTCGGCGGCTTCCTGGGCATTGGCGAGAAGAACGTTACCTTCGACTTCGCCAAGGCCAAATGGGCAGAGAAGAATGGCGATCGCTGGTTGATCGCCGAGACGACGAAGGAAGAGCTGGAGGCTCAGCCGGACTTCAACCGCAAGGCCTATGATCCGGCGCCGGCCGCAGCCACCACGGCTTCGAACACTGCTCCGGCAACGACCACCCCTGCCGTGACCTCGTCCGACACCACGGCCGACAAGGAGGCCAAACCGGCTCAGCCGGCCCAGACGACGGCTGAGACCAAGCCCGCGGCGCCGGCTGCGAATACGACGGCTGAGAACAAGCCAGCCGATACCGGCACAGCCGCCACCGACACGACCAAGACAGCCTCGATCGACAAATCGACGTTGAACGAAATGCCGATGGGCAACATCAGAGTCGACGATCTGAAGGGCACCACGGTATACGGCGCCAACGATGTCGAGATCGGCGAGATTGGCGACGTCGTGCTGACGCCCGACAACAAGCCGGATGCGGTGGTTATCGATGTCGGCGGTTTCCTCGGCATCGGCGAGAAGGAAGTCGCCCTCGGCATGGATAAGCTGAAGTTCATGACCGACAAGGACGGCAACAAGTATCTCTACACCAACTTCACCAAGGAGCAGTTGGAGGCGCAGGCAGCCTACGACAAGAGCTCCTATGCCGCAAACCGCGACAAGCAGAGGATGGTCCTGCAGTAAGGGACCAGGCAGCAGCAGCAGGCAGCAGGGAATACGCGTTTCGCTATTCCCTGCTGCCTGCTGTCTTGCTCACGTGGCCGACCACTCCGTCCTTTGTCAGCTCCGCCAGCGCGAGTGATTGGTCGAGATGGTTGGCGCGCCAGGTGAGCATCTTCTCGGCGAGTTCCACGCGCACCGGCAGATAGGCGGGGTCGTGCGCGACGTTGCTCAACTCGTCCGGATCCTTAGACAGGTCGAAGAGAAGCGGCGGCAGGCCGCCGCCGAAATGGACATATTTGAAAGCCTCGGTGCGAAGGACGGCAAGGTTGCAGTCGCGTGAGCCGATGCCGAAATGCCGCTCGGCTTCGCCGTCGGCGACCGAGCGGAAATCGAATTCCCAGTGCGCCGCGTCGCGCCAGTCGGCCGGCTCCTCGCCGTCGAGCCAGGACGCCAGCGACCTGCCGTCGAGGTGCGGTTCGGGTGCTGCGCCGATCAGGTCGAGCAAGGTCGGGAAGACGTCCACCGCCTCGGTGAAACGATCGATGGAAGCGCCGGCCGCTTCTGTCCGGCGCGGATCGCGCACGATCAGCGGAATGTGGTAGCTGGCGTCGAAGAAGCCGCCTTTGCCAAGCATGAAGTGGTCGCCCATCATCTCGGCATGGTCGGAGGTGAGCACAACCACAGTGTCATCCCAACTGCCGGCCGCCTTCAGCGCTTCCCAGATGCGGCCGAGCTGCGCGTCGAGCTCGGAGATCATGCCGTAGTAAAGCACACGGATCCGGCGGAAATTCTCCTCGCTCCAATCCCGCACCTTGCCCTCGGCGCCGGGAACGAACTTCGTCCGCTTCTGCAGGCCAAGATCGTATGCGAGGTAGGGGTGGCTTTGCGCCTCGGCCTGCCAGTTCGCCGCGCGCCGGAAAGCGGGGCCGTCGGCCGGGTCGTACATGGTGTTGTAGGGCTGCGGCACGATGAAAGGCGGGTGCGGGCTGATGAAGGAGATGTGCCCGAACCACGGCGCCGCCTGCTCCTGTTCGCCAAGCCAGCGGATGAATTCGCCGGCCAGGAAAGCCGCCGGCGTCTGGTCCTTCGAATAGACCGGCGGCGCGTTGCTTACATCATCGCCGACCTTGCCCTGCTTGCCAGCCGGACGATGGATGCCCGGTATCCCGGTGCTCGTGTCGATGCCTTGCGTCCGCAGCCAGGACAGCCACTGCTTCTGATGTTCGGGCAGCAACTGCCGGACGCTGAAGCCGGGCAGCACGCCTTCATAACTCCTCAGCCGCGGATCGCCGGCCGCAAGCCGGCGCGGATCCGGCGCAACATCGGTATAACCGAACAGCGTGGGGTCATAACCCACCGCGCGTGCGGAAAGCGCGATGTTACCGTGGCGGGCGTCGAGCGGCGAGCCGTTGCGGCAGACCCGGTTGTTCATCTGATAGAGGCCGGTGTAGAGGCAGGCGCGCGCCGGCGAGCAGGGCGCCGCTCCACCGTAGTGGCGCTGGAACAGCACGCCCTCGGCCGCGAGCGCATCCACATGCGGCGTTTTCACCACCGGATGTCCCGCCGCCGACAGACAATCGCCGCGCCACTGGTCGCAGGTGATGAGAAGAACATTCGGGCGGCTCACTCGGTTGTCCAAACTCTTCTCCTCAAGACGGTGCGCCCGCTCATGGAGCCGAAATTTCCCGATCGGCGCAAGGAGGCAGTTTCATCAATTGGTGAACATAGGTCTTATGGCCGTTCACTTTTGTGATACAGTCCATTCTGAGTTTGGTCGCTTTGCCGGGCCCGGCGCTATCCTCATATTGCGTGGACAGCGGCAAGGGCCGCAGCAAGGATAGGGAAGGAGCAAGACCATGCTCAATCAGATCAAGGGCCTGCATCACGTTACCTCGATGGCAAGCGATGCGCGCCGCAACAACGAATTCTTTACCAAGAAGCTCGGCCTGCGCCGGGTGAAGAAGACCGTCAATTTCGACGCACCGGACGTCTATCACCTCTACTATGCCGACGAGTTCGGCACGCCGGGCTCGGTGATGACCTATTTCCCGTTCCCCGACATCGGCAAGGGCCGGCATGGGGTGGGTGAGGTCGGCACCACCGTCTTCTCGGTGCCGGAAGGCACGCTCGGCTATTGGGAAAAGCGCTTCGCCGACGAGGGCGTCAGCGGTGTTGGCCGCAGCGAAAGCTTCGGCGAGAAGCGGCTTGCCTTCACCGGCCCCGACGGCGACAGTTTTGCGCTGGTCGAAGACAAGGCCGACGGCAGAGCGCCCTGGGTGAAGGGCGGCGTCCCCGCCGATGAGGCGATTCGCGGCTTCCACTCGGTCGCGCTGAGACTGAAGGACGGCGGCGCCACCGAGGAGCTGCTGAAGTTCATGGGCTATGAAGAGGTCGACAAGTCCGGCAACATCCGCCGGATGGCGATCAAGAACGGCAACGGCGCCGACGTCGTCGACATCGAATCGCTGCCGGGCGCAGGCTTTGCCAATCTCGGCGCCGGCTCGGTGCACCATGTCGCCTTCGCGGTCGAGGATCGCGCTAGGCAGCTCGAAGTGCGCAAGGCGCTTGTCGACACGGGTTACGGCGTGACGCCGGTCATTGATCGGGACTATTTCTGGGCGATCTATTTCCGCACGCCGGGCGGCGTGCTGTTCGAGGTGTCGACCAACGAGCCGGGCTTCAACCGCGACGAGGACACCGCGCATCTCGGCGAGGCGCTGAAGCTGCCGACGCAGCATCAGCATCTGAGACCCTATCTCGAACAGCATCTGCAGAAGCTGGAAGACTGACGCCATGAGCAAGAACGCCTACATCCACAAAGTGCTGCCCGGTTCGCCGGGCAGCGCGCTGCTGTTCGTCTTCCACGGCACCGGAGCCGACGAGAACCAGCTTCTGTCCTTCGGTCGCGAGCTCGCGCCTTCGGCGACGATAGTCTCGCCGCGCGGCGATGTGTCGGAGCAAGGTGCCGCCCGTTTCTTCCGCCGCACCGGCGAAGGCGTCTACGACATGGACGACCTCGCGCGGGCGACGGCCAAGATGGCCGGCTTCGTCAAGGCGCATGTCGAGGCGGCAAAGCCCTCGGCGGTGTTCGGCCTCGGCTATTCCAACGGCGCCAACATCCTGGCCTCGGCGGTGTTCGCCGAGCCAGGACTGTTCGATGCCGCGGCGCTGATGCATCCGCTGATCCCGTTCGAGCCGCAGGTGCAGGGCAGCCTTGCCGGGCGCCGCATCCTGATCACGGCCGGCAGGCGCGACCCGATCTGCCCGCCGAACCTGACAACGCGGCTGGAGGCCTATTTGCGCGCCGACGGGGCCGATGTCACAGTGGAATGGCACAACGGCGGGCACGAGGTGCGGCCGAATGAAATCGAAGCGGCGCGGCGGCTCTTTGCCCTCTCGCTCGTCGGCGCAGGAGGCAAGAAAAATGGCTGACCAGCTGCCTGAGATCGAACTGGAAGATCGCGGCTCCAAGGGTCGCTACCTGCTGCGCGGACCAGGCGGCGCCGAGGCCGAAATGACCTTCACCAAGGTCGGCGAGCACCAGCTCATCATCGATCACACCGAGGTGCCGGATGTCTTTCGCGGCCAGGGCGCCGGGCTTCGCCTGGTAGCCCGCGCCGTCGAGGACGCGCGCGCGGCGGGCAAGAAGATAATCCCGCTCTGCCCCTTCGCCAACGCCCAGTTCCGCCGCCATCCGGAATGGGCCGACGTGCTGAAATAGTAGCACTTGTCTTCCCCTTCTCCCCCGGGGAGAAGGGGGCCGCGAAGCGGCCGGCTGAGGGGAGTTCCAGGGAAAACCGACGTCTCACTCCGCTGCAGCGCCCCGAACCGTCTCGGCGCTGCGCGCCGATCCATCGCCGCCGGGGGCGAGCGACGCGTCTCGCCCAGCCATAAATGCGAACACGCGTCTGGCATTTGCGCAGTTCGGCCATCTTGCCTAATTAGACAGATCACCTGGGATTCTCCCGCCCCGATCCGCCACCTCAAAAAAGCGAATGGCCTGATGACCGAATCCGACCTCATTCCCGTTTTCGATGGCCACAACGACACGCTGCTCAGGCTCTACCAGTCGAACGAAGCCGATGTCGAAAAGCTGTTCATCGAGGGCACGCCGGGCGGTCACATCGACATGCCGCGCGCCAAAAAGGGCGGTTTTGCCGGCGGCATGTTCGCCATCTTTCCGCCGCCGATCGAAAAGACCAAGCGCAGCGCCGTGCCGCCGGCGCCGAGCGACAACGAACCACTGCCGCCGGAACTGCCGCGCGCCGAGGCGGTCACGTCGACCATCGGCATGGCCTCGATCCTGTTCAGGCTCGAGCGCGCCGGCGCGCTCACGGTCTGCCGCAGCGCCGGTGATGTGCGCGAGGCGATGGCGAATGGCTCGATCGCCGCGGTGTTCCATATCGAAGGCGTCGAGGCGATCGATCCCGAACTTGCCATGCTCGACGTGCTCCATGCCGCCGGGCTCCGCTCGCTGGGAATCGTCTGGAGCCGGCCGAACGCCTTCGGCAACGGCGTCCCGTTCCGCTTTCCCTCGTCGCCCGATACCGGGCCGGGCCTGACCGACGCCGGCAAGGCGCTGGTCAAGGCATGCAACCAGCTCAGGATCATGATCGACCTCTCGCATCTCAATGAGAAGGGTTTTCGCGATGTCGCCGCGCTCAGCGATGCGCCGCTGGTCGCGACCCACTCCAACGTGCATGCGATCTGCGGCCATTCGCGCAACCTCACCGACTGGCAGCTCGGCGCGATCCGCGAAACGGGCGGCATGGTGGGCCTGAACTTCGCCACCGGCTTCCTGCGCGAGGACGGCCGCATGAATGCCGACACCAGCCTCGACATCATGCTGCGCCACATCGAGTCGCTGTTGCAGGCGCTGGGCGAGGACGGTGTCGGTCTCGGATCCGATTTCGACGGTGCCATGATCCCGGCGGTGATCGGCGACGTGGCAGGCCTGCCGAAGCTCCTCGATGCGCTCGCCGCTCGCGGCTTCGGGCGCGCGCTGATCGAGAAGATCGCTTATCGGAATTGGCTGCGTGCCCTTGAAAGGACGATCGGATAAAGTGACAATCTTGGACGTTCGGAATTGGGCCAGAACGCTCCCCCAACGTCGTCATCCTAGGGCGAAGCAGGAGCGCAGCTCCGTCGCGCTGCGGGCTTACGCACCCAAGCGCTTAAGCCATTCCTTGCCGACACCGCGGTCGCGGATGATCGGCAAGGGGTCTTCATGGTCGAGCCGAGCGCAGATGCGGTAGACCTCCAGCGTGTCGGCATCCATCTCGCCGCGCTTGAAGAAGAACATCGCCGCCGCATAGCGGGTGCGGCCGGACCACATCTCGCCGAGCGGCGTGTTGACCAACTGCCACTGCTCGGTCGCTTCCGCCTCCGCGTCCAGCCTGTCCGCATCCCCTTCCACGTCAAAAATCCGCCGGCGGGTTGGCGGTGCGGCGGTCGAGCTTGATGAACGGCCGCGGCACCACTTTCGCCCGCTTCATCAGCTTCTGGTACCGCAGCTCGCGCAAGGCGTAGATCTCGACCCAGAGGTCGTCGACGACCCTATCGCCGTAAGGCCGTTGCAAGGAGGCGATGGCGATGTTGCGCTTGGCCATGGGCGACCACATCGCCGCGCTGACGAGCCCGACCTCCCGGCTCTTCTTCCAGTAGACGATGGCGTGCTCGGCCGGGATGTTGCCTTCGATCTCCAGCCCGACCAGCACATGGCGCAGCTGCTTCTTCGCCCGCGCTTCGAAGATGGGGCGGCGGCCGTTGAAGTGGCCTTTGTCCGGATCGACCATGAAGCCGAGGTCGATCTCGTCCGGCATGCGCAGGCGGTCGGCACGGATGGCGTGCTCGGCAGTGGTGAAGTCGGCATTGGCGACGATCAGCCCGGCTTCTAGCCGGGCGCGATTGAGCGCCGTGTAGCCGATGGCGCGGATGCCGCGCAGCCCGCCCGCCGCCATCAGCCGGTCCCATAGGCTCAACGCCTTGTCCGCCGGCACGAACAGCTCGTAGCCGAGATCGCCGGTGAAGCCGGTGCGCGATATGGTGACGGCAGCGCCGTCATGCGCGAAGTCGGCGAGGTCGAAAACCTTCAGCCGCTCGATGCCGGCAAAGCCGGCGTCGCGCAGGATGGCGAAGGAGGTTGGGCCTTGCAGCGCGAGCCCGGCGATCGCTTCGGTTTCTTCCTCGACGCTGACCTCATAGCCGATTGCGCTGTCAAGCAGCCAGGGCAGATGCCGCTCCTGCGAGCACAGCCGAAAGCGCGTCGGCGACAGCCGGAACAGCGTGCCGTCATCGAGGACGAAACCCTCGTCGTCGCACCAGGCGGTGTAGTGGACGCGGCCCGGCTTCAGTCTGGTCACGTCGCGCAGCGTGACACGGTCGAGATAGGCTTCAGCGTCCGGACCCTCGATCCGGTATTTCGTCATCGGCGAGATGTCGAAGAGTGCCGCCTGGCTGCGAATGGCAAAATACTCCAGCTCCTCGTCCCAGAGCGAATGCGGCGCGCGGTAGCCGGCCCAGTTGTACCAGTCGTTTGTCAGCGCCAGCGCGTCGATGCGCGGCTGGAAAGGTGTGCCGAGCCGAAGCGTGCGGAAGTGGGATTGCGCAAGGGTGCGGGCGGAATTGATTTTCACATGAGTATTCGTGTTGGCGTCGTAGAGCGCTGCGTTTGTGAATGGCGAAATCATCTCATGCCCTCATCGCGATGATGCGGCGTGCGGCGTTGAGGCCGGGGGCGCCGGAGATGCCGCCGCCGGGATGCGAACCGGCGCCGGCAAGGAACAGCCCTTCGAGCGGCGTGTCGTAGCCCGACCAACCGGAGACCGGCCGCGACATCAGCATCTGGTCGGCCTGCAACTCGCCGTGGTGCCAGTGGCCGCCAGGCATTCGGTAGCGTCCCTCGATGTCGTCCGGAGTCAGCAACTCGGCATGACGCACCGTGGCGCCGATGCCAGGCGCATAGGCTTCGAGCTGCGCCATGATCGCCTTGAGGAACTGCGGCTTGCCGGCGGTCCAGCCCTGTTTCAGCGCATAGGGCGCGTACTGCACGACCGCGGACAGCACGCAGGCGCCGGAGGGTGCCAGCGAAGGATCGACCAGGCTGGGCAGCGTGATCTCCATCACCGGCTCGGGCGAGAACTCGCCATATTTCGACGGGTTGAAGGCGCCCTCGACATGGTCCGGCGAAGGCGCGATGACGAGTCGGCCCTTGTGGCCAGCGGCGTCGACGCCGGCAAATTGCGGCGGCCGGTCGAGCGCGAGATGGAGCTTCGCCGCATCGCCCTTCATCCGGATGTTCTTCACCTTGCGCACGAAACCGGTGTCGACCTCGCGCGGCCCAGCCAGATTGAGGATCGTCGTTGCGGGATTGATGGCCGAGACGACCGCTTTTGCGCGCAGCGCTTCGCCGCCCTGCGTGACGACACCGACGGCACGGCCCTTCTCGACGACGACCTTGGCGACCGGCGAAGCCAGACGGATCGAAACACCCGCTTGCTCGGCCGCCGAGCGGATGGCGGCAACGACCGCGCCCATGCCACCCTTGGGC
>NZ_RZSV01000226.1:0-8815 GCF_004023205.1 Mesorhizobium sp. M1A.F.Ca.IN.020.03.2.1
TCACGACAATCATCGGACACATGACCGGTCGCCAGTTGTTGCGGCGCCCCGGCTATGATCTCGACATCGACAAGGTCCTCAGAACGTGCGCGAGATATGGTGTCGCTGTCGAAATCAACGCGCATCCTTGGCGGCTCGATCTCGACTGGCGGTGGCATCAGAAGGCACTCGACTACGGCTGCATCTTCAGCATCAATCCGGACGCGCATTCGATCCGCGAACTCGACCACATGCATTGGGGTGTGGAGATGGCACGCAAGGGGGGCGTTCCTAGGACGCGGGTTCTCAATGCGATGGGTTTGGCGGCTCTGCTTGCGCACCTTTCAAAGCGCAAGTGCGATTCCAAGTCCGGCGGCAAGCGCCGCTCGTCTGCGTCGAAAGCTGCCGCATGAGGCTCCTCGCCCTAGCTTTCGAAGCATAGATTAGCGCTTAATGTTTCGACGTCAGCAGCTTTGGCCCAGTTCGGCGATCGACGGGCACTGTAAATGCCTGGAAGGGGGCCGCAAGCGGACCGGCAGCTTGCAGAGCGGAAGGATCAGACCACTGCGTCCGCGTGCGTGCGATGTCGTTCAGAGGCTCTTGCGACCTGCGGCGAGCCTCGCTGCGACCGGCTATTGTCGCTCGTAAACGCCGCTCGCTGCGATGAGACGCACCAGCCCCGCCTGTCGTCGCGTCTCCGTCTTTTCGAACACGTGCTGCAGGTGGGTCCTCGCCGTGGTCAGGCTGATGCCGAGTTCGTCGGCGACCGCCTGCAGCCCTTCGCCGCGGGCGATCGTTATGGCCACGGCCGCCTCGGTTGGGGTCAACCGATAGAGAGTGCGCAACTGGCCCTGCATGGTCCGCGGCGCGCTGTCCGGATCGGCCACGAACACGATTGCGGCGGGCCGGCCGGTCACGAACCATGTCAACTCGATCTTCAGCGGCGCCACCAGCACGCTCAGCGATCGGCGCGGCACCGGCCGGCCGAGCGCCATTACGCCGCCCACGGCATCCGACCGTTCCGCCGCCGTGGCGATCAGCCGCTGGAATTGTCCGGCATCCGTGGGCTTGGTTGCACGCACAGCAGATTTCTCGATCCTGATCCCGTCGGCTTCGGTAAGCAGTGCTTCGGCCGCCCGGTTGGCAAACAGGATCTCGCCGTTTGCTGCCACGATCAGCAAGCCCTGGGCGACGCGGTGGAGCGCCTCGACATTGGCACTCCTGGCGATCTCCGAACGCGAGAGACGCAGTCCCACGCTCGCCGCGCGAACCAGATGCGGCCCGATGCGGCGCAGCCGGTCGAGGTGCTCGGGCTCGAACTCTCCTGTCGCCTCGGCGCGTCCGCAGGTGAACACGACGCGCATGTCCGGCTCGTTGGCAAGCACGACCCCGATCGAGTGGCACATGTCGCCGGGCCGGCAGAAGTCGTTGTAGAACTCGGAGCGCCGGTAGACCTCGCGCGGCAGCAGGTCCCAAATCGGGATCAACGTGCCGGCGCTCAGCCTGGCGATACACGGCAGGAACACATTGGTCTTGTAGTAGTACTGCGCGTAGGTGAGGTCCGCCTCCGGCGGCATGCGGACCGAACTCGCTTCGCTGCGCAACGTCTTTGCGTTCTGGAACGTCAGCTTGGTGGCGGCGCCTTCGAGGAAATCCGACAGCGTCTCAAGAACCCGCGGCCAGCGGCCGGGTTCGACCGCCGCATCGTAGATTTGTCCGACCATGCCGTCGAAGTCGTGCATGTGTGCCGGATTTCTCCGCACCCTCACCTGAAGGGAGTTGCAGTGTGCCGGAAGCCGGCGTTGCTGACAACCGTTCGCCGCATCTCATAGGTTCATAGGAGGCGCCCGCCGAGGCTCAACGTGTAGCTATCGTTATGTCATCAAAGCTTCACTCCAACCCATGTGGCGAAGATGCAAACACAGGCAGCACCTGGCACTCAAACCAATTGGAACGGCACACACTACGAAACGCTGCTGACGGCGCAAGAGTCCGGCGGCAAGCTTGGGGCATTTGCATCCGATGCCGATCCGGGCGACGGACCGCCGCGCCACCGTCACCTTGAGGCGGACGAAGTCTTCGTCATACTCCAAGGACGGCTACGCTTCTGGCGCGCCGGGGAGACTTTCGAACGCAGCGCCGGAAGCATGATCTACATCCCGGCTGGCGTCGAGCATGCGTTCATTGTCGTGGAGCGTGCGCGATGGATCGCCATCTTGTCACCCGGTGGTCTCGAGGGCTTTTTTCCGACGGTTGCCGCGCAGGGGCTGGAAATTCCGCGCAATCTCGCCGAAATAAAAGCGATCGCGGCCCAGTTCGACATGGAGATTACCGGGCCACCCCTGGTCGTCGCTGGACGTTAGGCGTCGCGCCGACATCATCCGATCAAGGAGATATCGAGCTTCCCCTCGAACCGCTCAACGAGTTCGTGCGGTGTTGAGCTACTCTGGCAATCCGGCTGCCCGTAGCGCGCTGCCAAGAGCCTCCGCGAGCGCGGGCGCGCAATTAACACCGGCAAACTGGCGGCTGTAGCGGAAGGCCGGCTGGAGTTGGATCACGCGAGCGGCGGCTGCCTTCGCTTCGTCCAGCCGGCCAAGCTTGGCCAGCGCGGCCGCCAATTGCACATAGGTGATGCTATGCGCCGGATTGGCTTGGACGGACTTGTAGGCAGCACGGCAAGCCTCTTCGTAGCGGCCGCGCAGCAAATGGCTCATCGCCTGCGCGTCAAAGGCGGCCCAGGCCCACGAATCGAAGGGGCTCAGCCGCAAACCCTGCTTGCTCCATTCTATCGCCCGCTCCGCTTCACCGCTCCATCCGAGAATGACGCTGCCAAGGATGTAGGTCAGGGCCGATGACGGGCTGATGGCGAGGGCGGCTTCCAATGCCGCAAACGCAGCGGCACGATCATGTGCATCCATTGCGATGGAAAAGCCCGCCCATGTCAGGGCGAGAGCATCATCCTGTCCGTGGACGATGGCCGACCGCGCGTGGCGGATCGAAGAAGCGCGGTTGATCTCCTGCAGGCCGGCGCGAAGAAATAGACAGTGATGGCACATCGCGGCGTTGCCATGCGCCAGCGCATAGGTAGGTTCGAGCGCGATCGCACGCCCGAGTAGGACCAGCGCTCTGGTCACTTGCTCCGGCATGCCTGAATCGACATCAGGCTGCGCCTGCAGCACGAGATCGTAGGCATCGAGGCTATCGGGGCGTTTGCGCCTGACGCGTTCGATTTCGGCCTTCCGCACGCTTGGCGCAATCGCGCCCACTGCTGCCAGCGCGATCTCGTCTTGGAGCGCGAAGATGTCGTCGGAGCTGCGGTCATAGCGCTCGGCCCAGACATGGCCGCCGGTCGAAGCATCGATCATCTGCGCGGTGACCCGCACGCTGCCGCCGGCCTTGCGCACACTGCCTTGGAGCACATAGCGAACGCCAAGCTCGCGGCCGATCTGCTTCACGTCGACGGCGCGACCCTTGTAGGAGAAGGTCGAGTTTCGCGCGATGACGAACAGCCATTTGATGCGCGCCAGGCCTGTGATGATGTCGTCCACCATCCCATCGGCAAAATACTCTTGCTGCGGATCGCCGCTCAAATTCGAGAATGGCAGGACCGCGACGGAGGGCTTGTCAGGCAAGCTCGGCGCCGACGTGGCGCGGATGGCGGCCGATGTATCGGGAACATTGGTGGCGACGGCAGGTCCGACATAGCGATAGCCACGGCGCGGCAATGTTTCGATCCAGTCGGCGACTTTCGCGGCGTCGGCCAATGTCCGGCGCAAGGCTGCGATCTGGACCGTCAGATTGTTGTCGGCAACCGCCGATCCGCCCCAGCCGGCGTCGATCAACGCGTCCTTGGACACGGGCACGCCCGCATTCTGGATCAGTAGCCGCAGCAGCGCGACGGCGCGTTGCCCGAGCATGGTCGGCTCGGTGCCGTAAAAGAGAATGCCCACCTCCGGATCGAGGCGAAAAGGGCCAAAGCGGTAGACATCGCCCCTGACTGTCATTGGAGCCTTTTAGCAAATTTTTGGCAACGGATTCACGACTTTCCGGCGCGAGCGGCCGATGTTTGCGCGAACGCTTGCCAGAAACAAGCGCCCTGCCAGAGGAGGATCATATGAGCGCTGATGCCGTCATCCGCATGCCTGACGAGAAGAAGGGCGTCATGCTGCGGGGCCATCCCATGACGTTCCTCGTCACCGATGAAAATACCAGGCATTCCAGCATGTTCGACTGGACGATCCCGCCGGAATTCGCCACCGGGCGGCATGTGCACCGGGTGCAGGAGGAGACCTTCTATCTGCTCGAGGGCGAGTGTGAATGGCATGTCGGCGACAGGACGATCCGTGCAACGCCGGGAACCTTCCTGTTCATCCCGCCGGGCGTGCCGCACAACATCACCAATGTCAGCGAGAAGCCTGCGCGCGTGCTGATGACCGTCTCTCCGCCTGGCCACGAGCATTATTTCGAAGAGCTGGCCATCCTGGCGGCGCGTGGGGCGCCCGATCCAAAAGCGCTCGCCGATCTGCGAAACCGCTACGACACCGACCAACTTTCGACGCTGACGGCGCGCGCGTGAATGGGGCTAGCGCAACCATACCTTGGGGCTGTCGCAGCGTCGCGCTGCTCGCCGGCGATGTCAGTTCAGAAGGTCACGTGAATGTCGCTACGGCCGTAATGAGGCGCAGAGCTGCCGTCGCGGCATTTTCGCGTTGGAGACGCCATCAAACTTGGGCAATAAGAATTCGAGAAGTGCTGATCCGGTGCGCAGGGCTGTTTAGCCAGCCGCGTCCAGAGTGCCTTGGCGCTTCCGTTTTGCTAGAAGTCCCGTCAGCCAATCCGGATCCATTGCCGGGACGGAGGAGAGTAGCAGTTCGGTGTAGGCAGCGTGGGGTGACGTCAGTATCTCGGTTTTTGGACCCTGCTCCACAACCTTCCCTTGGTGCATGACGACGACCTCGTCCGCGATTGCTCTTACTGTCGCGATATCATGGGTGATAAAGATGTAGCTGACGCCGAGTTCGCGCTGTAGGCGTATTAGAAGCTTCAAGATTTCTTCTTGCACAATTTGATCCAGAGCCGAAGTGACCTCGTCACAGATGATGAGCTCGGGATTCGCGGCGAGCGCGCGCGCAATGCAGATCCGCTGTTTCTGGCCTCCGGACAATTCACCCGGCAGCCTGTCGAGGAAACTTTCGTCCATCTCGATCATATGCATGAGTTCGCCGATCCGGCGGTCGCGCTGCTCCCCTTTTAAGCCTAAATAGAACTCGAGCGGACGCGCGATTACCTCCTCGACAGTCTGGCGAGGGTTAAGCGCGCTGTCCGGCGATTGATAGATCATTTGTATACGCCGCAGCAGGTCTTTCGAGCGCTGCTTTAAAGACAAGGGAAGCGGCTGGGCGTCAAATGAGATCGACCCGGACATAGCAGGCAGCAAACCGGTCACGACACGGGCGAGTGTCGATTTCCCGGACCCTGATTCACCCACCAACGCGACTGTTCGGCCACGCGGAACCCTGATGGACACGTCCGACAGCACCTTGACCCTTCCGGCATATGCGGCGGTGACATTGTCGATGGTAAGTATGTGGTCCCGGGCCTCTATCTCCGGCTTGGCAAGTTTGCGCACAGCCCAGAGCGTCCGAGTGTATTCCTGAGCAGGAGCTGTGAGCATCTGCCGTGTACCCGCTTCCTCGACAGTTTGTCCGTGGCGTAGAACCATGATCCGGTCCGCCATTTGCGCCACTACCGCCAGATCGTGTGTCACGTATATCGCTGCAGTGTTAAATTCCTCAACGACCCTGCGGATCGAGGCCAAGACCTCGACTTGAGTCGTCACATCGAGCGCAGTTGTCGGCTCATCGAACACAATCAGGTCGGGTCGGCAAGCCATAGCCATGGCGGTCATGGCTCGCTGCAACTGGCCACCGGATACCTGATGCGGATAGCGGAAGCCTATGGTCTCGGGCTCTGGAAGTTGGAGGCGTTTATAGAGCTCCACAGCATCACGGTTGGCCTCACCTCGGCTGGCGATCCCGTGCGCAACCGCCGTTTCCACGGTCTGATCAAGCAGCCGGTGAGCCGGGTTGAACCAGGCAGCCGCGCTTTGCGCCACATAAGCAATGCGGGAGCCTCGGAGCCGCCGACGGCGTGCTTCGCTCATCGACAAAAGATCGACCCCATCGAACAGCACCGAGCCGCGGGTAATGCGGCATCCTGGCTTGGCATATCCCATTGCAGCAAGGCCGATAGTGGACTTCCCGGCACCGGATTCGCCAATCAGGCCCAACACTTCTCCGCGCTTGAGCGAGAAACCCACACCGCGCACGATCGGGTGCCAGCGCTCGTCGGAGAATCCTTCAACGTGAAGGTCGCGGACCGTGAGAAGATCTGTCCCCCTTTCGCGCGCGATGACACTGCTACTTTTCATCACGCAGCCCGCTCGTTGAATGCAGAAACCAGTCCACGACGAAGTTCACCGCTACTGTGAGAAGGGCAATGGCGCCCGCGGGCAAAAGCGGCGTGACATCGCCATAAGTAAGCAGCGTCGCGTTTTCCCGCACCATCGATCCCCAATCGGCGGATGGCGGCTGTATGCCGACGCCCAGGAACGACAATGCCGCAATGGTCAGAAAAACAAAACAGAATCGCAGACCAAACTCCGCGATGAGCGGCGGCAGAATGTTGGGCAGGATTTCCTTGCGGAGAATCCATGCGGGGCCTTCGCCCCGCAGCTGCGCGACCTCGACATATTCCATCACTACTACGTTCAGGCCAACTGCTCGGGCCAGACGGAACACGCGCGTCGAATCGAGCAGCGCTATGACCAAGATGAGGCTGGTTATCGAAGATCCGAATATCGAAAGCAACATCAGCGCGAAAATCAGGCTCGGGATCGACATCAACACGTCCACGGCGCGTGACAATAGTTGGTCTAGCCACCCCCGGTACATTGCAGCGAGAAGGCCGAGCGTCACACCCGCTGCAAAGGACAAGATAGTTGTGATGAAGGCGATGCCGATCGTGTTGCGGGCGCCGTAGATCAGTCGCGTAAGCATGTCGCGACCGAGTTGGTCAGTCCCGAACGCAAACTCGTGGCTCCAGGGCGCGAATGCCTCGCTAAAGACCTGTGTTTCTCGATATGGAGCGATGAGAGGCGCAAACAATGCGACAACAACGTAGCAGAGGATCACGCCCATACCGAACCAGGCGCTGAGCGGGGCCTTCTTCAGCGCTATAGTCATGCGAGATCGGCGCGTCCGCCTTACCCTTGGCGCCCTGGTGGTCTGGATCACAGGCTCTGCACTTGTCATCGTGGGTGCAAAAGTCTCGGATTGGTTGCGATCGAGATGATGTCGGCGATCAGGTTGAGCAGGATGTAGGTAGCGGCGAACACAAGCGCGCAGGCTTGAACAACCGGTACGTCTCTCGATCTCACGGCATCGACCATCAGTTGGCCGACGCCGGGGTAGACGAACACCACCTCGACAACCACGACGCCGACGATGAGATACGCAAGATTGAAGGCCACAACCGTCACAATCGGGGCCCAGGCGTTTGGCAACGCGTGCCGAAGCACGACCACCATTGGCCTCATTCCCTTCAACCGGGCCATGTCGATATAGGGGCTCGAAAGCATGTTGAGGATCGCTGCGCGCGTCATCCGCATCATGTGAGCAACGATGACAAGCGTGAGCGTGATTGACGGCAGAGCGGCGCGCCAGACGTGGTCCCAGAAAGGGGTCTGGTCGTTGATATTGGCCAGAGTTGGGAACTTCGGCACGACGTTCAGGGTCCAGTTGATCGAAATTGCCAGCCAGACAGGTAAAGACTGTGCGAATTCGGTTCCCGCAAAGGTATCGCGCGAGATAATCAGGAAAGCGAGCATGTAGGCAACGAAGAATTCCGGGAACGAAATGGTCGTAAGTGTTACCGTGTTCACAACCCGATCGAACCAGCTGTTGCGATATAGGGCCGCGACAATGCCCAGCCCCAGCGCCAGCGGCACCGCGATGAGAGCGGTCATGACCGCCAGGAACATGGTGTTGTAAAGGCGAGGTGCGATGATCTCGGCGACCGTCCGCCGGTAGCCGGTTCGACTGGCAAAAGAGGATCCAAAGTCACCCTTTGCCATCTTACCGATCCAGCTGAAGTAACGCTCAACTGGGGGGCGATCGAGGCCGATCTCGTGTTGAAGGGCCGCGACCGTTTCCGGGGTGGCAGATTGACCGAGTGTCGCCTTGGCGAAGTCGCCGGGGAGCATTGCAATCGCCGAAAAAATGATGATCGAGACGACGAACAGGGTAATTAGGCCGAGGCCTAACCGTTGTAGAACCGTCTTTGCGACCGGATTCAAACGCATGCGCGCATTCCCAGGATTGCGCCGTCCGCAGGGCGAGCGACGCAGCTGGCAAACACCCCTACGCCTCCGCCATCCACCAGCGCTCTGCCATCTTCAGTCCGTCATTTTCCCAATTCGGCGCCACATCGCCATGGCCTAGTTTCTTGGATTGGGCGCTGACGAAGTTGTTAAACACCAGCACGATGCTCCCACTATCGTCGTGGGCCAGCTGTTGCATCTCGCCATACATAGCGGCGCGCTTGGTTTCATCCGTCTCGGCTCGTGCTTGGACAAGCAATTCGTTGAAACGAGGATTTTTCCAGAATGACTCGTTCCAGCTGGATTCCGCTGCGAAGGCTTGTGTGAACATCCAGTCGGCTGTCGCGCGACCGCTCCAATAGGAAGCGCACCACGGTTTCTTGAGCCAGACATTGTCCCAATAGGCGTCCTCCGCCTCGCGCACCACATTGACGTCGATGCCGCACTGTGCTGCGG